>NZ_JBLYZI010000014.1:0-79998 GCF_057680865.1 Endozoicomonas sp. Z74 | reverse complement strand
TGATTAGTATGAATCATAAGGGTTACCTTTTTACGATTTAGATTTCAGTGATTTCACCCTCTATCTAAATCGGTAACCCTTCCCTTTTTTGAAGAGGGAATTGTCAGATCAGATCTGAACTAATGCAAGTAACACTCGGGATCGACTGTTTTTCAAGCTGAAAGGCTTTTGAGCACAATTTCAAATCGTCCAGCACATTGACGTACATCAACATTCATAACCTATCACTTGATTAGTATGGTTCTGGTAATCCTTCTGGCCATATTTTCAGAATTGACGGTGTTTCTGTCGAAAAAATAATCCTCCGCGAGTGATAGAGCCAGGGTTACCTCTTTTTTTGGAGACTTTCTATTCCTGGAAGTTTTCCAACCTGCTGTTTTCTATTTTCAGTTTCAACAAATAGAGACTCACCAACAGTTTTTCACCTTTGCCTGGGCAAAAATAGGAATATGAACGCCTGTGTAAACTGTTGCGAATAAAATATAACCTTAATGAGAGTATTATGCAGTCAATTTCTAAAGCTGGAAAAATCCTATGGACTGGATTTTGTATTAATCTGGCAATCGGCATCCTTTACGCCTGGAGCGTCTTTAAAAAATCCCTGGTTATCGACTACGGTTGGAGCAATGCTGATGCCACTTTGCCTTATACGGTAGCCATTGTCGTTTTTGCGGCAGCCCTGCTGGTTGCAGGTATATTGCAGGATAAAATGGGGCCCAGAAAAGTGTTGATTCTGGGCACCAGTTTAGTGGGAACCGGCATGATTTTATCCGGACTGGTTGCCAGCCCTGCTGCCCTGGTTTTAACCTTCGGGGTTGTGGTGGGAACGGGTATTGGTTTTGGCTATGCCTGCTTAAGCCCTGCCGCCATGAAGTGGTTTCACCCGTCCAGAAAAGGTTTTGTCAATGGCGTGATCACTGCCGGGTTTGGGCTGGGAGCGGTCTACCTTGCCCCGCTGACGTCCCAGCTAATTGATGCATTTGGTATTCAGAACAGTTTTATGATTCTGGGTGCTTCAGTGATTGTTATTGCAGTGCCTCTTGCCTGTACGATTAACAACCCACCGGCCGGTTATCAGCCGACAGCACCGAAAAAAGAAGAAGGTCAGGCGAGCGCAGAAAGCAATAAACCCAAAGATGTGATTTGGAAAGCGATGCTGAAAACCCCTCAGTTTTATTTTATGTGGGTGATGTTTGCTTTTGCCTCTTCTGCAGGCTTGATGGTCATTGGGAATATCACCAGCATTGCCCTGGCTCAGGCCAATATCAGTGAGTCCGCTTATCTGGTGGGAATCGTGGCGGTTTTTAACTGTCTTGGTCGAGTGGGCGGAGGCATTCTGTCTGATAAAATTGGCGGTGTCCGGACCTTGATGCTGGCCTTTGTCATGCAGGGCTGCAATATGTTGTTGTTTGCCAGCTATAGCACAGAAATGAGCCTTATTTTCGGTGCAGTGATGGCGGGTGTTGGCTATGGCATTCTGCTTTCCGTATTTCCTTCACTGACCGCAGAATTCTATGGTTTGAAAAACTATGGAACCAACTACGGTGTGCTTTACACCGCATGGGGAATCAGCGGGTTTATTGGTCCGGTCATCGCTGCGCTGGCCGTTGATACCAGTGGCAGTTACTCTCTTGCTTACAACGCATCTGCCGTCATGGTAGGGATTGCCCTGGTTCTGGCATTTTTGACCAGGCCTGTGGGTTCAACAGAAGCGGAGGCTGAACCAGAGGCTGCTCTGGCCAGTTAAAGTGCGTCAATTTAAACCGCGCCAAAGCCCCGAAGATAAATAGGCACTTTCCAGGTTGGCGCGGTTTAACGGCCTGTTATCGGCGAGTAAACAGGTGCTTGTTGTCAATCATTCGGGACATGTCTGTGAGAATAGCGCCCGCTTCTTTCAGGAAGGCATCCGGTTCCTTATCTTTCTTTTTCTGTTCAGAAGCCTTGTTGTTGATTTCCTCCAGCTCATCAAGATTATTCAACAGAGCTTCTCCACGGGATTTGCGAAGCCGGTTTTCAATGGCCAGTCTCTGGCTGCGCATGGTCTGCAGTTCAAGTTGGCGTTTTTCCTGGTTTAATGACACCTTCTTCTGGTTCTCATAGCGCTCCAGATAGTCCTTCATTTCATTGAGATAGACAAAGTCTGCATTGTTTCTGGTGCGCTCTCCATGCAGCTTCTGCAGCTGCGGGAAATAGGAACTCAGGTCGGTATAAGGCCTGAAGGGGACGGCCGGGATGTTGTCCCAGGGAAGTGCGTCAGGCAGTGTGTTCTCACCAATGTCCCTGCCATCGTAGAGGGAAGGGAAGGTGATGTCCGGTAGTACGCCCCGGTTCTGGGTACTTTGCCCGGATACCCTGTAAAATTTGGCCAGTGTCAGCTTCAGCTGGCCGTGATTGAGTGGCTGGATGCTTTGAACGGTGCCTTTTCCGTAACTCTGGCTACCAAGGATCATGGCCCGACCATAGTCCTGCATGGCACCGGCGAAGATTTCTGAGGCTGAGGCGCTAAGCCGGTCGACCATTACCACCATTGGCCCGTCGTAGAGCTGTTTTGGATCCGGGTCTTCCTGCTTTTCCGAGCGGCCCCGGCTATTACGAACCACCACGGTGGGACCTTTGTCGATAAACAGCCCGGTCAACTCATTGGCTTCCTGCAGAGAGCCGCCGCCGTTCCCCCTGAGGTCGATGATCAGTCCATCGATTTTTTCTTTCTTCAGGTTTTCCAGCAGTTTCCGGACGTCTCGGGTGGTGCTTTTATAATTGGGATCACCGGACTGGGCGGCCTTGAAGTCAATGTAGAACGTGGGCAGCTCAATCACCCCGATTTTGCTGGTTTTTTTGCTGCTGTTCCCTTTGACAGGAACCTCGATGATTTTGCTGGCCGCATCCTGCTCTTCCAGTTTGACCCGGTCCCGGACAATCTCGTAAATCCGGGTACTTCCATCTTTGCTGGAGCCTGGGATGATTTCCAGCCTGACCACGGTATGCTTGGCCCCGCGTATCAGTTTGACCACATCATCCAGTCGCATGCCCACCACATCTTCCAGTTTGCCTTTCTTACCCTGGGCCACACTGATGATCTTATCCCCGGGCTTGAGCTGGCCTGCTTTTTCCGCAGGGCCGCCAGCCACCACACTGACTACTTTGGTGTACTCATCTTCGGAAGACAGAACCGCACCAATGCCCTCCAGGGAGAGGCTCATGTTGATATCAAAATTTTCCGCGGTCTGGGGGGAGAAATACTGGGTATGAGGGTCGTAGATACCCGCAAAGGCATTAATATAAGTCTGGAAGGCATCTTCCCCCTTGCTCTGGTGCAGGCGCCTTAACAGGTTGGTGTTTCTACGGCGCAGCTGAGTGATGATTTCCTCATCGGTCTTGTTGTTGAGCTTCAGGGACAGCACGCTGTCTTTGTACTGCTTGACCCAGAGTTCCTGCTGAGCCTGCCTGTTTTTCAGCCAGGGCTCTTCCTTGCGCTCAATGATCAGCTCTTCGTCCTTAGTGAGGCTCAGGCCTTTGAGGCCAGCATCAAGCTGCTTGAGCATAAAGCGGGCACGCTCTTCTGCACGTTGGCGGTATCGGTTGAAGATGGCAAAGGCGGGGTTCAGGTCGCCACTTTTCAGGGAGTCGGACAGCTTTTCCCGGTAAGGGGCAAACTCTTTGATATCTTCCTGCAGGAAAAAACTCCGGTTGGGGTCCAGGCGGTCCAGGTAACGCTCAAATACCTTGTCAGCACTGCCCTGATCCAGAGGGAGCTTGCGATAGTGGTTGCGGGACAAAAGCTGGACAACGTTGACACTGGCTATGGCCTGCTGCAGGTTGGGGGTCAGGGATGGAACCGGCTTGCTGATGTCCTGGTCCACTGCGAAGGTCGGGCTGACCAGCAGAAGTTGCGACAACAGCAACAGTATAAAGAGCAGCACGAGTTGTTTGGCTGGCTGCAGTATCAATCTCATAGAGGATTAAGCTCCGTGTCATTTTGTCTGATGATGTGCGCCGTCATGGCCTTGTAGCAACCAGGCTGGTGGACGTTGTTGAATCACTCAGGTCAATTACTCAGGCTTTGCTGCAGCTTATCTCAATAGAAGATAGTACAGCATAATACAGTCTTTCTCTTAAGGCAGCCTGAATTACGGTATGTTGACTGTGATGCGGTTTGTTTTTATCGATCCGCGTTCCATTTCTATTCCAGCAAGCTTGCAGGGAAAAATCAATGGGTGAGAAGGCGCTTTGTATATTTGCCCAGAGTGGAAACAGAAGAAAAGGGAGTAAACCGGCAGAGAGTGATGGTTCGCTCTCTGCGCAGGGGGCCCGGTTTACGGGCGGGGCAGGCAATCAGAACTCAGTTGTATCCTAGGATAAAACAACCAGGGTCATCATTGATTGGGTGAGCAGGTAAGTCCGTTGAAGCCTTCAGCAGAGGCTTGAGTGGGTTTAATGCGTTGCGATAGCCCTGATAATCACTTTGTGGGCGGATGTGTGGGCGTCTCATGGGACGGCTCTTGTGCTGGGGTTTCATTTCCTTTCCTGCTGTGTGGGTTTTGCCTCTTGGCGCTATTTCAGATTAACAGTATTGACAAACGTCGTGGAGTCTGAATTTGTACGTATGGGCAACTTCATGACGGATTTATGTAACTGGCTGTGTCTTTGTGTAGCGGCTTGCTCTTTCGCTAAAAGCGCAGGGAGCAAGGGCTGCACAATGATTAAGATCCGCTGCTAACGCTGTGTAAATTGCCAGACCATGGCACTGCCATTGGGCGTGCTGGTGATCAGGTATTGACCGTCTTTGCTGAAAACCGGCTCTATGGACAGCTGCTCCTGTTGCTTATGTTGCTGGAAATCAATGATTTTTGGCTGTGGGTTTTTCTGGATGTCGGCCAGATCCCACAGGGTGAAAAATCCCGATTGATTGTAATTGTCAGTGCTTACCAGCAGTTGCTGATGGCCGGGCCTGAACTGCACCCTGTCAATGGGACCCTGATGGGGAATAAGGGCTATGCGTTTCAGAGCTCCTTTTCTGTTGAATGTCCAGACTTTTACTTTGCTGCCTGATGTGGTGATCATCAGGGTGTTGTCCGGGCTGAAGGTGACACTGCGGACCTTTTCGTCATGAGCCATTTCCTTTAAGGGAGCCAGTGGATTGCTGCCGGTTTCTGATGTACTCCAGAGGCGGGCTTTCTTGCTGGCTGATGCCGTCAGAACGCGGCTGCCATCCGGGCTGAATGCAGCCTGGTACACGATATCTTCATGGGGCATGACCAGAGGAATCGGAGTTGAACGAAGGTCATTGATTCGCCAGAGCTTGGCTGTCTTGTCCCGGGAGCTGGTTAAAATCATTGTCCCATCCGGGCTGAAACGGGCGCTGGTTATTTTATCGGCATGGTTCAGGCTGAACAGGAACTGCATTACCCTTGAGTCAGCCTCCTTGTTCACCGACCAGAGTCTGACACTGTTGTCATAGGTTACCGTCATTAAGAGGCGCCCATCAGGACTGAACAGGGCTTTCATCTCCCAGTTCTCTTTTCCATGCCGTTTGACTGCCATCAGGGTGGGGCTCCGGTTTTCATTGATGCGTTTAAGGTTCCAGAGCCGAATCACCGCTTCTCCCCGGTAGCTGGGGGACAGTGAGGCCATCAGGCTGGTGTCCGGGCTGAAGGAGGCGCTGATGATGCTGCCGTCCTGCTGAATGCCCAGGGTTTCCACGGGGCTGCCGAAGGTATCCAGGTTCCAGATTTTCAGGAAGCCCTGGCGGCTGCCGTAGCGGGGGTAAGAGGTTGTATTGACAAGGGTGCTGTCGTTGCTGAAAGAGGCACTTAACAGTGGACTGAAATCGCTGATAAACAGGTTGGCTCTTTTTTCCAGGGCGGTCCTGGACTGTTGAAAATCCCCCAGATCCGGAATGGTGATGGTGACTGGCCTGGCCTGTAGTGCTGGAGCGAACAGGGTCGTAGAAAAATAGATAAGAAAAGCCAGTAGCCACCGTTCCATGGTTCTCGTTCCTGGGGGTCGTCCTGAGTTATTGTGAGTGTTGTTTTGCGTCCGCTGCCGGATAACGGCTTACATCTTATATTACTCTGGCAACACTAAGAGGAAATTACAAATTTCAGGCATTTCCCAATGCGATGTTTCCTCTGCTTCGTTATTGAAATTAACTGAGCCGAGGGGATGCAGAGCTAAAGTGCATCAATGCCTGTCACTGTGATCTGAAGCATTGGGTCAACGGGGACTTCGAAGGAGACCGAATAACCGTCTTCGTATCATGGGGGTATACAATGACTTAAGGCCTAATCATTCTCTGATGATATTTTTTTGGGGTCGCGTTTCTATACATTGGAAAAACTTTGCTTGATTTGAATGGTACCTGTCCTCCTGTTTGAGGATGATGGTAAATCGTGTGTTCATGATTGTTTTGATCAGTCTCCTGAAAAGTTGAAATTACTGGCTTTAGCCGGTGGTTTTTGAGCTGGATGTCATGAGCGATTGGTCAAATTATTCAGGCTTGCTCTCTATCGGGAGCAGTTCAATCTTGCAATCATAGTGAGATTTGTATTATTTTACTGGATTCAGAAAAAAAACTGGCCAGAAAGAGTGTCCGTTTTTCTTTTTTCTGGGATTACAAAAGCAGTGAATTATTTTGATCTAGATTATAGATCGCTCCCTGGCAGCCTGTTAGACATAGATAACCGCAACGGGAAAGATGTCAGAGAGGTTGTAATAAAACCGTGTAGATGCCTCTAGAAAAGAATCGTTTTATTTGGGTCAATAATTACCAGGGAAAAAATAACGATGGCAATACAATCAAGATATATCGCACTAATGGTGCTATTACTGGCTCTGGCTGCACTTGCTCTTTGGTTTCTGATGGGGGATTCCCGGCCAAGATATGTGGCGGCCAGTCACGACGCCTATGCAACAACACCCGGTCAGCAAAAGGAATTGCAGGATGCTATTGATCGCAAGGATATGGATGCCATTCGCAAACACGGCTGGGAGCTCTGGGGTGCGATCACTCAGTTGACAGAACAAACTGCCCAGCCAGGTGCTAAAGAATGTGGCGTCAGTAGCAAGATTGCCGTGTTTGATACCTGGTACGGTGAAGAGGAAATATTCCGGACGCCCATCTTCTGTTCTGATGGAAAAGCCTGTGCTGAAGGACGAATTCCATCCCGTAACTGGCATACCCCCCGGCAGGCCGGTGGAGCGCAGATTCTTTCTTTTAATAAATATGATTCTGAATTTGTGGATTGGGTGAATCGCTATAAACTGTACGATCCAGACACTTTCACCCAATGGAATAAAACATTGACGGAGAACAATGTTCCTAACGCTCAGCGTTCAGTCAACTATTTTATTGATACACCGGCGGATACGGCCACTATGTTAAAACCGACTTACTGGGTTTTAAAACGTGATCAACCGCTGATGATTCCTTACTGGAAAGGGCCTCTTTCACCCGTTTCGTCTGATAACAGCACGACGCCCAGGCATCCCGTTGTTCAAACCTGGAAAAATTTTGTTCTTTATGACCCCACTGGCAAAGAAGATCCGAACCAGCCCAGGCCTGTGACGATTTATGGAATGAATGGCCCGGAAGTAAAAATGGTGGTTCCGGATAAAGTGGTCACTCTTGACGAGTTTTATTCAATTCCCTTGACTGAAGGGGATGTAGAATATATTCAGGGTGCGAATATATTCACCATAGGTGGTATCCAAACTTCCCAGATTGAGCCCTGTGATGTGGCCGTTCTTGTTGGAATGCATGTTTCCACGGCAGAAGTTAAAAACTGGGTCTGGCAAACGATGTACTGGAACCCGTTCCCTTCAGATAACAACCAACCCACTGTTACCGGGCCATTCAAGAATTTCGATATGGCCACTGCCTATTTCTTTAATGACGCAGCAGGACAGCCTCATATTGCCTATAACCCCTATCTGGAGCCGCCGATTACCGGTCCGACATTTATGAATCCTATGACCATGTATGGGGCAGACTCCAACTGCATGAGCTGCCATCATGCGGCGGCCTTCCCAACACTTAACAAAGAATCGAATCCGGCGGTGATGCTCCAGGGATCTTATTTTGCCAAGGGGCCGGTGACCGGTTCTGAACAGTGGTTTAACGACAGAATCAAAACAACGTTTATGTGGGGAATGTTGATGTCTGTGCAGGCAAAGACAGGCGTTGGCAAGGACAGTGAACCGGTTGGCCAGCAATAACTGACCAGCAGTATATGATCAACAGCACCGGACTGTAACCAAACAGCGAGGGAGACGCTATGTCAAATAAAGTGACTTTTTACCAGGATATTAAACCACTCTACACCCAGTACGACCGCATTATGATGATGTTTTATTGCGATCTCTGGGATTATGAACAGGTTAAGGCGAGAGCCAAAAGTCTGTATCTGTGTATACAGCCTGCCCAGCCGGGTGCTAATCCCGGAGGCTGGTCAAAGCTGCCCCAGGTGCATGTCATGCCAATTGGTACTGGCCCCTGGTCTCAGGACAAAATCGATCTGTTCGGCCAATGGCTGAATGATGGGTGTCTGGAAGGCACTCCACCGCCAGCACCTCCGGTGCCTGGACCACTGGTGCCCGGATTTATTGCGGTGTCGAAAGTTCTGACCGGTTTTCAAAGTCTGGATATTCTGGGCGATGTCGACTCTCTGGCCCAGATCTACATCGATCGGATCACTGCTTCACCCACCGGTGGTCAGCTGGAGAGTCTGTTGAACGATGCCAGCACGGCAGGGTATGACAAGATATTGAATGCTGATGATTCGGTGGCCGGAGCCTTCAGCCAGTACATCAAATTACTGAAAACCATTACGCTCGCCTGGTACACCGCCTCTGTGGATGGATCACCTAGTCTGCCTGATGATAATCAGTATATACAGGGCTTACAGTGGCGGGCAGCCCGAGCCCACCCAATGGGGTTTGCCAATGAAAATGTACCGTTTTACTGGCAATACAAACCCACGGATAAATACACCGGACTGATTCCGTGGAATCAGTCTCCAGATCAGTAACCCAGACTCTCTGTTATTAACTGATTGCTCTACCATCAAGCATGCAAGGGACGCAGACATGCCTACCACAGATTACGACGTTATCATCATTGGATCGGGTATTTCCGGGGCGCTGATCGCCAACCAGCTCGCCGGTAATGGTGCAAAAGTGCTGATTCTCGAAGCAGGAGAAACCACCCCCGATCATCAGGAAAACATTAACAATTTTTACGCGGCCTCCATCAAAACCCCTGGTGCTCCCTATCCACCCACAGCAGATGCCCCAAGGCCAGATGTGCCCCTTGAGTTTCCTGACCCGGCCGCATGGAAAAATCCGGATGCTTTTAAGTCCGACCCTCGCTATTACTATGTACAAACCGGACCGGATGCCTTTGGCAGTACTTACGAACGGCTCACCGGTGGCACCACCCAGCACTGGCTGGGCACTTCCATGAGGTTGTTACCAGAAGACTTTGAAACTCAAAGTCGCTTTGGTTTTGCAGATGACTGGCCGCTGACCTACGGTGAACTGGAGCCTTGGTATACTCTGGCCGAATATGAGATTGGCGTGGCAGGGGATGCCGCGGTGGATGATGCTTTAGGTGCGACGCACTCAAAGCCGTATCCGATGCCGGAAGTGCCCATCAGCTACTCTGACCAGGTGCTCAAGAAAAAACTTGATGGCAAAGTGATAGATGGCCAGACCATCTCGGTTGCCCCCACCCCTCAGGCCCGCAATACCGTTTTTTATGACAAGCGTCCAATATGTATGGGTAACACCAGCTGTGTCCCGGTCTGTCCCATCAAGGCTAAATACGATGCGAGTGTCCATCTCAATAAAGCACTGAATCAGAGTACCCCGGCGACACTGCAAACCCGCTCGGTGGTGCATCGAATTAATATCGACAACACCACCGGTGATGTTTCCAGTATCGGTTACAAAACCTGGGATGGTACTGAACACACGGTGAGCGGTCGATACTATGTGTTGGCTGCGAATGCCATTGAGACGGCCAAAATTCTGCTGATGTCACCCTGGAAAACGGACAGTAAAGGAAATGATGTTTCTGTGGCCAATACCAGTGGTCTGGTCGGCAAACGACTGATGGATCATATCTGTCTGGTGGCCTGGGGATTGTCGGATGAGCCGCTTCACCCTTATCGCGGACCGCTGTCTACCTCTGGAATTGGCAATTTCCGCCATGGAGCATTCCGTTCAGACTCAGCGGCCTTTCGGATTGAGATTGGCAATGAAGGATGGAACTGGCCTACTGGTGCACCAGACACTCTGGTACAGGATTATGTCAACACCCAGGCGCTGTTTGGCCATTCACTGCGGAGCTCCATGAAGGACAACAGCATCAATCAGATACGAATTGCTCTGGAGCTTGAAGCCACACCGCTGGAATCCAGTTACATAAAGCCTTCGTCGTATACCGATCATCTGGGGATTCCCCGGCCGGAATTGCATTACTGCATCAGTGATTCGACCGTGCCTGGTGGAGACTACACCCTGAAGGGTTATCAGCGGGCGGCCGAACTCTATCCGCAATTGTTCCAGGAAGCGGGCATTCAGGATCACACGAAGGTTAATACCACCCCGGGTACACCCGGTCTGTTTACCTATAACGACACTGCGTTTCAGTTTCGCGGTGCCGGCCATGTGATTGGTACTTACACCATGGGCACGAGTTCTGACAATTCGGTAGTCGACAAATATCAGCGAAGCTGGGATCACAAAAATCTGTTTTTAGTGGGTTCTGGTGTGTTCCCCACCACAGGGACGGCCAACCCTACCCTGACCATTGCGGCGCTGGCATTGTGGGCAGCAAAAACCATTACAGCGGATCTGAAATCAGCTTGATAACTGTGCCCAGATCAACTCGTACAAGGACATTGTTCATGGCTCTATTTGCAAAGTCAGGTTCCGGACATTTAATGAAGTCCATCGCAATCCAGACGCTCCTGGTGGTGTTTAATGTCGAAGCCAGTGAGGAGGAGCACCAACAAATCTGGCAAAACAGTCCCACCGTGTCTCTGCTTAACGGGCTTTACGACGGTCTGACTGCCGTGGCTGATATTCGCCGTCATGGTGATATCGGGCTGGGTACCTGGAATCGTCTGAATGGGGAGGGATTGATTATTGATGGTGTGTTTTATGCCGTGCACGCCGATGGCTCTGTGCATGTGATGCCGGATGATGCCACCATGCCCTGGGTGAGTATCACCCGGTTTAAGCCGGAACAGGAGATACCACTGGCCAAGGGGTTGTCACTCAGTAATATCTCCGCCGAAATCGATCCGCTTCTGCCCACCGTGAATACCTACTATGCCGTCAGAATGGAAGGTGAATTTGAGTGGGTAGAAACCCGCAGCTTGCCAGCTCAGAGCAAACCCTACCCTCCGTTTTGTGAAGTGGAAAAGACCGAGCCCAAATTCAGGTTTCAGCGGGTCCGGGGAACCATGGTGGGTTTCCGGTCACCGCCGTTTACCACCAATATGAGTGTTCCCAACTGGCATCTGCATTTTCTGACAGAGGATAAAAGCGGTGGTGGTCATGTACTGGCCTTTCGCCAGTTATCCGGTGTGATGAAAGTGGATCAGGTTAATGATGTCGATATCGAAATGCCGACCACCCAGGCTTATGACCAGGCCGACCTTAATAGCATTATTTCCTGTGATGAGGGTTGATTTATGACGGATGACTTACATAACTGGATGCGGGTCGGGATTGTCCAGTTCATGCTTTACCCTGAATGCATCAGTGGTGATGGCCCGATTGCAGAGACCACCGCCACTATTCTGGAGAATGGTTTTTTCGATGCGATTGAACTGGGACCTATTAACAATGCCACCGTTCGCCAGCAAACCATTGCCTTGTGTCGTCAGGCCCGGGTGGAGATTGCTTATGATGGACAGCCTCTGACATTGCTGCCTGGCCTTGACCTTGAGGCAGAAGAGCCCTCTGCCCGAAAAACAGCCATCGACGCTATGTTGCGTGGGATTGACGAAGCTGCCGAGATGGGTTCTGCCACCTGTGGGGTGATGAGCGGCAAGCTCTGGCCTGCAGGGCTGAATGTGGATGCTGCATTGCTGCGCCTGCAGGAGAGTCTGATAGAGCTATGCGCTTATGCGAACCAATACAACATACATCTGTGCCTGGAAAACTTTGACCAGCACCCATACTCCAAGAACTGCCTGGTTGGCCCCACACCCATGGCAGCTCAATTGGCCTGCGCAGTGAAGGCAGAAACCCCCAACTTTGGTCTTCTACCGGACTTGAGCCACACTCCGATAATGCCGGAAACACCGCGCTTTATGGTGGAACAGGCAGCCCCTCATATTGTCCGCACCCAGATTGGCAATGGTTCCAATAATCCCTATTCCCCCTACTATGGAGATGATCACCCTTACTTTGGTGCGGATCGAACCCAGGTGGGAATTCAACAGCTGACGGAGTTTCTGCAGGCACTGGTTGATGTCGGTTTTCTGAACCGGCAGCACAGGGGAATGGTCGGGTTTGAAGTGAAACCTAAGTCGGGGGAAAATCCTGAAACCATCATGGCTGGAAGTGTCCGTGCCCTGAAACAGGCGTGGGCTGATGTAAAACTGCCGCTCCATTGAGTGTTTTAGCCTGGCTGGCTCTTTCTGGTTCACAGGGGAGAGCGTTTTTTCGATAGTGTATGTAACTTATTCTGCGTCACTCAGGCCCTTAAGGTCCTGAGTTGTGCGGTTGCAGGTGGCACTGGCAGGACGATAGACGCCCTGTCAGCGGATAATGGTTAGAAAACGTTCAATTGGTCCAGTTGGTAAAAATGGGTCAGGGTTCTGGTCAGGGCATAGGCATCCTCGGTGCCCGCCAGTTCGCGGATGGAGTGCATGCCAAAGGTAGGCAGTCCCAGATCCAGAGTGCGAAGACCCAGGGCGCCGGAAGTCAGTGGGCCGATGGTGCTGCCGCAGCCCATATCCGTCCGGGTGACAAAGTGCTGAACCTTATTGCCGGTGGCTTCACAGAGCGAGCGGTAAATGGCTGAGGTTTCATCGGTGGTGGCGTAGCGCTGGTTGGCATTGACCTTGATAACAGCCCCCTGGTTCAGCCTGGGGACATGATTTTCATCATGTTTGTCGGCGTAGTTGGGGTGAATGCCGTGGGCATTGTCGGTGGAAATCAGCATGGAGGCGTTCATTGCCCGGGTCAGGGGCTCGCCAACACCGGTGATTCGTTCCAGTACGCTTTTCAGGAAGGGGCCCTGGGCGCCGGTGGTGGACAGGCTGCCCACTTCTTCGTGGTCGTTGCACACCAGCAGTGCGGTGGCATCTCCTCCCGGGTGATCCAGCAGAGCCTGAAGGCCAACATAGCAGCTAAGCAGGTTGTCCAGGCGGGCACTGGCGATAAAGTTGTCTCGCAGGCCGATGACGGCAGCGCTCTGGGTGTCATAAAAAGAGAGATCGTATTCCACTACCTGCTGGCAATCGGACTGTCCCTGCCGAATCAGCTCCTCCCGGAGCAGTTCCCGAAAATCGGCTTTTTCTTCCTCTTCCAGTTGAAAGAGGATCGGGGGAATATCGGTCTGGGGGTTCACGCTGCGGGATTTGTTGGCTTCACGATCCAGGTGGATGGCGAGGCTTGGAATGATCGCAACGGGGCGTTCGAAGTTGATCAGTTGGCTGTTGAGCTGGCCGTTGGCATCCGTGAATTGCACACGACCGGCGATGGAAAGGTCACGATCAAACCAGGGATTGAGCAGGACGCCTCCATAGACTTCAACACCCAGCTGGAAATAACTGTGCTTGTTCATCTCCGGCTGAGGCTTGACCTTCAGGCAGGGAGAGTCGGTATGGGCACCCACCATCCGGAAGCCGTTTTCAGGCTTACCCAGGGAAAAAGCAACAATGGAGGAACCGTTGCGGGTCACGTAATATCGACCACCCGCCTGCAGTGACCAGCTGTCGGACTCATTCAGAGCCTGAAAACCCGCTGCCTGAAGGCGGGAGACCATGCTGGATACGGCGTGATAAGGGGTGGGGGAGGCGTTCAGGTACTGGATCAGGTCCTGATTGAATCGTTCTTGGCTCATAAGGTTACCTTAAAATTCAGGCGCTTATTTTAATACGAACCACCGTGCGTTTTCATGACCGTTTACATAACATTGAGAGTTGATTGTTTGAATGAGAATCCTGTTGCTTTCTGCTTATGATGCCTTGAGTCACCAATACTGGCGCAAGGGACTGGTGGGGGCTTTTCCGGAGTATGACTGGACGGTATTGACCCTGCCTGCCCGTTATTTCAGCTGGCGTCTCCGGGGGAACAGTTTGAGCTGGGCTTTTGGGGAGAGAGAAATCCTCAAAAGGAAATACGACCTGCTGATCTGTACCTCTATGACCGATCTGTCGGCATTAAAAGGCATGGTGCCTGAGCTGGCCAAAGTGCCTTCCATCTGTTACTTCCATGAGAATCAATTTGCCTACCCGGCTTCCCAACATCAGCAAAAAAGTGTTGAGCCCCTGATTCTGAATTTATACACGGCGTTGGCTGCCGATCAGGTACTGTTCAATACCGGTTATAACCGGGAGACTTTCCTCAATGGCGCCCGGTCATTGTTGAAGAAACTGCCGGATTATGTCCCCGGTGATGTGGTGGATGTTATTCAGGAGAAATCTGCGGTGTTACCCGTCCCCTTGCCTGAGGAAGTGTTTCCTGAAGGACAACCGGCGCGGGGGAAGGTTCTGGAGGTTTTGTTCAATCACCGCTGGGAGTATGACAAGGCCCCTGATCGGATGTTTTCAGCCCTGAAGCACCTGAAAGACCGGAATGTCCCTTTTCTGTTGCACGTTGTGGGGCAGAAATTTCGCCAGATTCCTCCTGTGTTTAATGAGATCCGGGAACAGCTTGCCGGTCATATTGGTCAGTGGGGGTATATTGACTCTATAGAAGAATATCGTCGTCTGCTCCAGAGGGCGGATGTTGTGCTGTCAACCGCTATTCATGATTTTCAGGGGATTGCCATTCTGGAAGCCGTGGCTGCAGGTTGTCAGCCTCTGGTTCCTGACCGGCTGGCGTACCCGGAACTCTTTGCCAAGCGCTTTCGATACCCTTCCCATGAATCGGACCCTGCCCGTGAGGCGATAGCCATTGCTGATCGGCTGGAAGCATTGGCTATCGCCCGTGAGAACGGTGAGGCGTTAACTGCTCCTGATGTGCGAGGACTAAGCTGGAGGATTCTTCAGCCCTGTTACCGGCAGTGGATTGAGGATGTAGCAGCGAGGTAGAGGGTAGGTAAGAGACATGCAACCTGGTTCAGGTCAGGCTGCACCCTTCTTTCTTCAATCCGGCAGCTGGACATTGACTTCAAGGATGGAACAGCCATCCTGGGAGTCCAGCTTGATATCAATGCTCTCCTGCTGGACTTCAATGTATTTCTGCACAACCTCAAGAATATCCTGCTTCATGGCAGGGAGGAACTCACGGCCGCTGCGGTTGTTGCGCTCATGGGCCACGATGATCTGCAGGCGTTCCTTGGCAATAGCGGCGCTGTTGTCCGATTTCTGTGACCGGAAAAGCTGAAGAATGTTCATCCCATGCCTCCAAATACCCGTTGCAGGAATCCTTTTTTCGCCGGTTTGAGAAAACGGTGTGGCAGTTCCTGGCCCAGGTAACGGGCAACGACGTCGGCATAAGCCTGGCCCGCATCGCTTTCCTCATTACAAATGACCGGTACCCCCTGGTTCGAGGCTTTCAGAACCGAGGGGGATTCGGGGATGACCCCAATCAGGGGGATGGCCAGAATATCCTCGATATCGCTGATGTTGAGCATTTCACCCCGGGCAACCCGATCGGGATTGTAACGGGTAACCAGCAGGTGCTCCCTGACCGGGTCCTGGTTCTCAATGGCGCGACGGGATTTGCTCTGTAGGATGCCGAGAATCCGGTCAGAATCACGAACCGAGGAAACCTCCGGGTTGGTGGTGATGACGGCCTCATCGGCAAAATAAAGTGCCATCTGGGCGCCGTGCTCAATACCTGCAGGGGAGTCACAGATAATGTATTCGAAATCCTTGCTGAGCTGATTGAGCACCTGCTCAACCCCTTCATGGGTCAGTGCTTCCTTGTCCCGGGTCTGGGAAGCGGGCAGAATCGAGAGATTTTCAGCACGCTTGTCGCGAATTAGAGCCTGGTGGAGTTCCGCTTCCCCATTGATGACATTGACGAAGTCATAGACCACGCGCCTCTCACAGCCCATCAGCAAATCCAGGTTTCGCAACCCCACATCGAAATCGATCACAACCGTTCGGTGGCCAGCAAGTGCCAGGCCGGTTGCAAGGGAGGCACTGGTTGTGGTTTTACCGACGCCACCTTTTCCTGAGGTCACTACGATAATTCGAGCCAAGGTGAAATCCTGTGCTGGTTGGAGAGTACTACCCACTCGTTGTCGTTCAGTCAACGGGTCAGGTTCACCAGTATTTCCTAAAGTGGCCTTATGTGCAAGCTCTGCTGCTCAAGGACTATCCGGACTGGCTTTCCCCAGAGCGCCTGAAAGGAATCCGCCTCATTAGGCATTTTGTATTGACCATTAATGGAGATCAGTTCCGCTTCAAACTGTCGACAGAAAATGCGGGCCTGGTCATTGCCATTGACTCCGGCCAGGGCGCGCCCTCTTAAAGGGCCGTAGACGTGTATATGCCCGCCTGCCAGCAGTTCTGCCCCGGGGCTGACGGCACTGGTGATCACCAGGTCCCCTGAAGAGTAGATCTGCTGACCGGATCGCACTGGCTGGTCAATGATTCGGGTCTCACTTGCTGGTGGCTCTGACAGTTCGGTGCCAGCGGGTTGTGCAGAGGTATTTCCCGCCTGATTCATCAGAACAATATTGCTGCCTCTGTCTTTGCTTTCTTCACTGCTTTTATTTGCCTGCCTGGGAGCTGGCAGCCAGGCAATTCCAGCCATCAGTGCACTTTCCTTATGACGTTCAGAGCCGCCTCGAATGGCGATCAATATCATGCCGTACTGTTTCAGCAGAGAACGCAGAGAGGGGATATCAACCGGGGTCCCGGCCTCTTTCAATGTGTCCAGAGCTACCAGGGTCGGGGTCTGATCAAAGAAGCTGGGGGCTTTGCGGGTCAGGTTTTCCAGCTGGCGGGTCAGAAGTGTTGAATCTGCACAATGCAATTCCAGCGTGGTCAGTGTATAAATACCACCGGTTATTTTGAACGCTGAAGTGGAAGAGCCGGTTCGCAGCTGTGGATTCATAACATACCACCCTGTAGAGCAGTTGATACATTCAACTGCAGAGAATCAGATTGTAGCTTATGGGCTGACCTGAGCACAGGTCAACCCTGGAAGTGTTCATTCGCTGTTTTCCCGTCGTGTAATTCATGAGTAGAAATTGATTGTATGTCGCAAACAAACGTCAAAGGACAGGTGAGTAATGGGTTTCTCTGGAGCTACCTTCATCCGAAGTTCTGGCTGACCTGGCTGGGCATTGGTTTGACGATTCTTCCTACGTTGCTGCCTTATTCCTGGATACTGCAACTGGGTCGATGGCTGGGGCGGGGTTTTTACCGGTTTGCCGGTAGCCGGGTCCGGATTGCCCGGGTAAATCTGGAAAAATGTTTCCCGCAGATGGCGGCTGCTGAACGGGAGCAACTGCTGAAAGCCAATTTTGAGTCGGTGGGGATTGGAGTGATGGAAGTGGCCATGGCCTGGTGGTGGCCGGTAAGCCGTCTGGAAAAAAAGGTCCGGTTTCAGGGGCTGGAACAGCTGCAGCAGGAACAGGGTACCATCCTGATGATTCTGCACTTTACCACCATAGAGCTGGCCGGAAGGATGATCACCCTGCGCCACAGTATTGATGCCACTTACCGGGAGCATGCCAATCCGGTGTTTGAATACATGCAGCGCCGACTTCGTCAGCGTTTCGACCCATCGGGAAAACTGCTGGGGCGGCTGGATGTCCGTGGCATGCTTCGTTCATTAAGAGCAGGGCGTACCGTTTGGTATTCACCGGATCAGGATTACGGGATCAACCAGAGTGTGTTTGCTTCCTTTTTCGGGGTTCAGGCCGCGACGGTGACCGGCACCTCAAGGTTTGCCCGGATGGGAAAGGCAAAAGTGGTTCCCATGATTGTGACACGACTGCCGGGCTCCGAGGGTTATGAACTCAGGCTGCACGATGCTTTAGAGAACTTTCCTACCGGTAATGATCAGGAGGATGCCCAGCGGATCAATGATTTTATCGAAGCGCGGATCAGCGAACACCCGGAGCAATATATGTGGCTGCACCGGCGGTTTAAAACCCGGCCGGAGGGAGAGGAAGGGTTTTATCACTAACCGCTTTACCCTCCAATGAGCACTGCTATTACGGCGGTGATAATGCTGATTGCCTGATAGTTCGTTTTAGCCGCTGCTGACAACTGAGTTACAGCAGTCGTCTTTTCAGATAGAGACTGTTTTTCAGGGGGTTCCTCCGGTGTAAAGCCGTGGACCTGTATGGTAATTCCGGAGAAGGTGTTGTTACCGTCTGAGATCAGTCTGGCGGTCAGGTGGCCAGCGGGAACCGTGGTACTCATATGAACGATTCCTGTCAGCTTCTGCTCAGGTAAGCCCCGTTGCAGGGAATACAGGTATAAGTAATCTTTGCCGGTTTCCAGTTCGCCCCTGACCGTCACCTTCATCATGGGTTCCTCGGAATGGATGCCAAGGGGCGGGGAAGTGCGATCCTCGTGATTGCCATAGGTGCCGGACTGCCACAGGATTTCATTGTTATCGGCAGACCTATGAAATTGTGGCAGTGAGGCTGATTCGACCTCTCCAGGGTATGCTGGCTCAATTCGTGTAAAGAACCGGCTATTGCTGTCAGCGTCAGGTTTCACAGTAATACGATCTCCCTGCACGATAAACTCATCATCCAGGTGACCGCTGATTCTTCTGACCGGGAGGTGCTCGCTGTCCAGAATCAACAGGAAACTGGCCATTGCCCTGGTTTCTCCCGTTGTCACCACTTTTAATGCCGGGGCACCGGGAATTTCCAGAGTTTGTGGTGAAGAAAGAAAGGGCTGGCTTTGCTCCCAGGCCGATACAGAAACAGTAAAGTGCCGGGTCAGCCCTTTGTTGTCGTCGTTGGGGTTGGGCAGATAAATCACCTGGTTTCCCTGAATGCCGTTGTAGACAGCGGTGTTACCTTCTTCGGGAACCAAAAGCTCCCCTGGTTCCAGAGTCAGGAACAATCCGGTGTCTTTCACTTCCAGCTGTTGTACGGTTAGCTCAGCCGCGTTGTACAGGGTTAAATAAAGAGGTTTGTCCTGCCTGTTATCCTGAACGTCTTCCGGGAAACGAATCAATCCGTTGTCGTCAGACTTTTGTGGGCGGACAGTGACGGTTATTTCACCGGATTCTCCTTTGGCGTCTGTCTTCAGTCGGGCAAGCAGACGATTCACGGGTAAAATAAGGCACTCATTGATGAAGCCGGGGCCTTGCATACGACGCAGTGGCTGTTCAGGGTACTCTGGATCAATAAGATCCAGCGTATCCCCTGCATCCGTCAAGGTTCCAGTGACGGAACATTTTATGAACGATGCGCTGGCAGCGACCAGTTCCGGAGATGTTCTTTGTTCGTTATTGCCGTAAGGCCCGGAATTCCAGGCTGTTTTTTCCGCTTCGTTGAGAAAATAGCCATGAGTATGTTGATCGATACTGCTGTCGGGCAAGACCGAGATCATCAAAAAGGAGAGTGTATCCGGTGAGTGTTTGGTTAGCCGGGCTGTAACCTGGCTCCCATGCACATGAAAATCTTCTTTGGTTTTACCCAGGTAGCGCCGGGTTTCAAACCCCGTGCTGTCAAAAATGGAAAGCGTGTCGCCAGATTCCAGCTCCTGTCCATAGACGGAAACTTTAAGAGACTCTGCTTCAGGTACATGCAATTCAGGGGATAGCAGGGTTTCTCCTGAGGCCTTGGACAGAGCAAGCCATGTCTGGGCAGGTGTTTCAGCGTCAAGGTTATCGGTTATCTCAATGTTCAGGTATCGTTTCGTTTTCTCGTGATGATGGCGGTGCAGCCAGCTCTGTATATAATCTTCCCCTTCATGCTCCCTCCTGGTGGGAGTCTTCCCTGAAGCCAGGCTGGCCTGAAGGGAGTCACCGGGCATGACAAACTCCTGGCGAATGCGTCCTGTCATTGTTGGTAGATTTCTTCCCTTGTGGTCTTTAAGGGTAATCTGGTCCGCATCCGTCAGCTCTCCATGAACGGTGACTCGCAATGAGTGGGCTCCGGGAATGGACAGGGTCGGCGACAGGCGGGTTTGATCGTCGCCAAAGTGACCGGAATTCCAGGTCACTTTTGACGCTTCCTCTTTCAGTAAGGTGCCTTTTGCACCGGGGGATTCTGTAAGGGGAGAGATCGAAACACGAATTCCGGTTTCCGTAGCTGACGCCTTCAGAAACTGGCCATCATTGAATGCCCATTGAAAGCGGTCATCTGGCAGGTATCTGGCAAAAATGCGGTCACCTTCCACCAGGAAGGTTTCGTCCAGTTTGCCACTCAACTGCATGAGTTGGGATGAAGTGGAGTCATACAGAATCAGTGCATCCTTTTTTGAAGGGGTGTGACCACTGATATGAACCTTCAGACCCTTTGCGTCAGATACCGATAGTGTCGGAGAGTCCATGGGTTCTCTTGTCTGTGCCGGCATATACCAGGTGCTGATGTTGTCGTGTTCACAATCATCACAGGGTTGGACAGTGACTGTATTTTTCTGGAAAGGATGGTCAGGAGGCGTTTCACTGTTTTCAGTAGTGAGTTTTACAAAGATACGGTTATCCGATACGACCAGCCACTTATTCACTTCTCCTTTGAAGGTTTGTATTTCATTGCTCTGGCCGTCAAGGATCATAACGGTATCCTCTTGCTGCAATGAGGTTTTGATATGAACCAGCAAATGGCTGGCCTGATCAATGCTCATCTGGGGAGAGGTTCTCATTTCATTACTGCTGTAAAGGCCCATATCCCATTTTACGACTGGGTGTTTGCCGGAGAAGTCAGTTTCGAGAGAGCCCGGGTGTCTGATTTGGTGTCGCTTTTCCCGAGAGTTGTCTGCCGTTGCATCGGAAACCTGTATATGAAGATTCTCAGCAGTAAGTCCTTCCTCCCACTCCAGTTTTGCTGTGAGGTGATTGGCTGGCAGGTAAAGCGTTTTATCCAGTTTTCCGCTAAACCTTCTCAGCTCGTAACCAGATTCATCATACAGTGAAAGAAATCCGCGGTTTTTTTCAAGGTTTCCCTGGATCTCAATTTTCAGGGTATTGGATTCCGGAATATAAAAAGTCTGTGATCGAGTGTTATTTTTGTGGAGATTTGGGTATCGGTCAGGAGTGATCTTTGGCCGCCATTGGAGGGTCTGCTCGGTGATAAAGGGTTTCAGCGACCAGACATTGGTAAATATCCCAGGGTAGAGGGCGTTCCCGCAAGCTTTGTCTGGATTGTCCCCTGTAAAACTGAAACTGGTGATGCCAATCTGGGTAATAGAGCCGTCAGGGTTATGTAGAAAAAGAGGGCCTCCACTGTCACCCTCGCAAGTTGAAGTACCGTCCTGGTAAGCACCGGCACAGATCATTTTGTCTGTCAGTTCTGGTGCCCCTTTAACCGGAGACCGGCATACGTCAAGGGGACGGAGCGGCAGGACGATGTGTAGCAGTTGGCTCGATGGGAGAGTTTTATCCGGTTGGGTTGCTCCCCAGCCGATTGCATGGGCGTGTATGTTCGTCGCTGGCTGGGAGTCTGGCAAGTTGACAGGAGTTACACCTTGCACAGGGTGAGACAGCCTCAATAAAGCGAGATCATATTCGTGGTTGCCCTTTCCCTGGTATCCCGGGTGAATAATCGTTTTTTCAATCCGTGGAGTGGGGGAAATCATTGAGTCAGGTGCTTTTTCAATACTCACTTGAATAATCGAATCGTATTTGTTTTTTGGGTAAACACAGTGAGCTGCGGTCATGAGAAATTGTGGGGATATCAGAGTTGCTCCACACTGAGAGGATCCAAAGTCACTCCGGGTTTCTATAAAAAACATCCATGGATAAGTTGCGTGCTCTACTTCTTGACCGCCAACGACCCTTCGAACCCGGTCTGACCGTGCCTGTGCCTGGTCAGCAGTGCTGATCAATGTGATGAGAGATAAAAGAATCCCTGCCAACTTGCGTCGATTTTTTATGGTCTGGTTGCTCGCGGTCATAAGGTGTTGTGTTTATTTACAATCAATTGCTTTTATTGAATTTATTGCTGAGTGAAAAAAAACAGGTTTTATTTATTTGCGATGGCATAGACAGGATTAGGCTGATTTGGTTCCCTGTAAGTGAAATTGACCACTAATCTATCAGCAGTCAGTTCCAGATGGAGCAGAGCAGACATAAAGGATGTATTCAGATGGGGGAGCACAGGCCAATCTGGAAAAAAGGCCTGTGTTTGTTTGCAGAAGAGAAGGTGAGGAGGCTTATCCCGTCACCATCAACCGGATGGCATCCAGTCTCAGGACCGCTTTCTGAAGGGATTGATGGCCCAGAGCCGCCTGGGTCTTCAGGTGCTCAATCTCTTCATCACGAACATTGGGGTTCACGGCTTTCAGGGCGGCCAGCCGCTTGATCTCCTCGGTGACATCGGTCAGCAGGTTCTGGCAGGCTTCCGTTACTATGGGCTGAACCCGGTTCTTGGCGTAATCTTCCGCTTTTTCCAGCATGTTCAGGAAGGGCTCACGCTGAGCCTTCACCAGTTTTTTCGCCACGCCTTTTTTCAGGGGTTGCAACTGAGCATTCAGAGTATCAAACGCCACTTTCCCGGAAAGATCGTTCATGCCAGGATCTATCAGGCAGCGAACCGGAGTGGCAGGCAGATAACGATCCAGCTGGAGTGTTTTGTCGGCGCTGGTTTCCACCACGTAAATGGCTTCCAGCAGCATGGTTCCCGGCTTCAGTGCCTTGTTTTTCAGCAGGGCCACTGAGGTGTTGCCCAGTTCAGTGGTTAACACCAAATCCATGCTCTCACTGACAATGGGGTGCTCCCAGGTGAGAAAATGCATATCTTCCCGGGACAGGGCCATTTCCCGGTCAAAGGTCACGGTCATGCCATCGGCAGGCAGTCCGGGGAAGCTGGTGATCATGTGGCTGCCCGGGCGAATCACCAGGCAGTGTTTTGAATGGTCCTCGGACTCAACGCCAAACCCTTCAAACAGTTTTTCCATGAATCGCTTAAGCTGTCTGGGCTGCTCCTGCTCCTCAATATCATTGATCATGTCTTCATTGGAGACGGTGCCACGGGAGTTGAGCTCCAGCAGTCGGTCACGTCCTTTATGGAGGTGATCCAGTTGCTCCCGGTTCAGTTTTGCTGCCTTTTCCAGAAGTGGGGCAAGGTCCTCCGGGGTAATACTGCTGTCAGGTTGGAGCAGAGGGTGCAGTTCCTCCCCCAGTTCACGTTGCACCATGCTGCCCGCCGGGCAGGTGTCGGCAAAGGCATTGATGCCCTGGTCATACCACTGGAACAGAACCTCCTGGCCGGTTCCCTGAAGGTAAGGCACATGGATTTTAATGGTTTCGGTCTGGCCGATCCGGTCCAGGCGCCCTATGCGTTGTTCAAGCAGGTCGGGATGTGCAGGAAGATCGAACAGCACCAGGTGATGGGCAAACTGAAAGTTGCGCCCCTCACTGCCTATTTCTGAGCAAACCAGCACCTGGGCACCGTACTCTTCATCCGCAAACCAGGCGGCGGCGCGGTCACGCTCTACAATGCTCATGTTTTCATGGAACACGGCTGCTGGAATGCCGGATAGGATACGAAGGGCGTTTTCAAGATCCAGGGCGGTGTTGGCCTGGGCACAGATGACCAGCACTTTCTGTTTTTTCAACAGCTTCAGCAGGTTGATCAGCCAGTCTATACGGGGATCCACTTTCCACCAGGGGTCCATATCATCCACACAGATCTGAGCCTGATAGGCCAGCTCGGGGTAGAGATTGTGCTGATAATCCGTTTCTTCTTCCAGAGCAATCTGGTAAAGCTCCGGCAAGGGTTGGGGGTAGCCCTGAATAGCGCGTCCCGGGAAGCCTCCAACGGCAGCCCGGGTATTTCTGAACAGGACCCGCCCGGTGCCATGGCGATCCAGCAGCCGGTTGAGAAGCTGGTGGCGTGCGGCGGACTCATCGGCCAGGCCCAGGCTGTCAATCAGCGGCTGGCAGTCTTCTCCGAGAAAGCCCGTCAGGTGCTTCCGTGCGGTTTCCGGTAGTGCCTGGCCTTCGTTGTCCAGAAGTTCCTGGACGGCTTCAGCTACCGGCTCATAGCGCTTTTCTTCGTCCTGGTAGGAGGTCAGATCATGAAAACGGTCCGGATCCAGCAGTCGCAAACGGGCGAAATGGCTTTCCGGCCCCATCTGTTCCGGTGTTGCGGTTAGCAGCAACAGCCCGGGGATCTGCTTTGAGAGCTGTTCTACACACTGGTACTCAGGGCTTGGTTCGTCTTCTGACCAGACCAGGTGGTGGGCTTCATCAATGACCAGCAGGTCGTAGTCCGCCTCCAGAACCTGCTGCCGACGCTCTTCATTCTGGCTGAGAAAGTCCAGGCTGCAGATGATCAGCTGCTCTGAATTAAAAGGGTTGTCGTCGTCTGTATGACGGCAGCGCTCTTCATCAAACAGGCTGAAACGCAGATTAAAGCGCCGGAGCATTTCCACCAGCCATTGGTGAACCAGGCTTTCTGGCAGAAGAATCAGAACCCGGCTGGCGCGGCGGCTGATCAATTGCTGATGCAGAATCAGACCTGCTTCAATGGTTTTACCCATGCCCACTTCATCGGCGAGCATAACTCTGGGGGCATGGCGCTGGGAAACTTCCCGGGCGATATGCAACTGATGGGGGATCAGGCTGGTTCTCGGCCCCACCAGCCCCCGCATTGGGGATTTGCGCAGGCTGTGGTTGTAATTGAGGGTTTTGTAGCGCAGGGTGAAGTTGCTGTTCTGGTCAATCTGACCGGCCAGCATGCGATCCTGGGGTTTGTTGAACCGGATGTGGTTGCCCAGGTTGGATTCTGGCAGCTCACGGATAGCGCCATCCGACAGCAGGCCGGTATAGGTCAGAAGACCATCCTGTTCAATCACTTCGGTGACGGATAGGGTCCAGCCTTCATGGCTCTCTACTCGATCTCCCGGATTGAAACGAACCCGGGTCAGGGGACAGTTGCTCCTGGAGTAAAGCCGGGTTTCACCGGTCGCGGGAAACAGGAGGGTGACCATACGACCGTCGAGGGTGAGCACGGTGCCCAGGCCTTGTTCTGTCTCGGTGTCACTAATCCAGCGTTGTCCAGGAACGAAGCTCGTCATGTTTGACTACTAACCTTGTCTGACAAACAGCCCCGTTGGCATTCGACATCATTAAAGATGCCGCTCAATAAGCGCCGAGGGCTGTGTTCAATAAAACTGTGTACGATGAAATCCACTGATTGCCGGAGCCTGCCATAAGGCCCCCTGGGGATTTCGTAATGATCATACTCCCTTGGGGCTGGTTTTGCCCCGGGTTTATGATCCTTGCCGCTCTCTTGGCACCCGGATAGTGTTATCAGGGCACTGTAAAAAGCGCGCTATATTAGCGGAATCCGGTGAAAATGCACTACTGTGAAGACCGAAATTCCAGCATCAGGGGGAGTATAGTCAGCATACATCAGTTGCCGCCTGCCTGAGCGGGAGCTTTGGCAGGCGGGGGGGGGCTTATTTTCCAGGGTTGTCGAACCAGTCGAGTTGATTTGAGGTGTCTGGTGTGGACTGAGTTTGCTCTTCCGTTACGTTGGAATGAGGTACGGTTCCTGGGTCGCGGTCCTTATTTTCGGGTAATACAGGGTAGGCATTGATTGGTGAGTCTTGGGCAGCCTCTTCCATTGAGGCGGATGGACTCTTTTCCTGACTTTCTATGTCTCTCTGCCACTGGGGCTCCAGGAATTTTTGCTCATAATCGTATTCCCACTCAGAGGCGAATTCGCCAGCCCAGCCACGATTGGCAATTTCATCCCGTAAATCCCGTTTACCTTTGTTTGAATTTGTTCCTTTTTTCTGGTTTGGGTTTTGGCTCTTTTTATTATTTCGCTTAAGAGGCAGGTTGGGGGCAGATTGTGGCTCCTGCTTTTTATGGTTTGGGAATGGGGGCTTTTTGCCTCCACCATCGCCGCCCATACCGGCTGAGTTTGTTGTTGCATAGCCTCTGGAGGTCCAAGTCTGGGTACCACCTTCAGTTTGGCCTCTTTCAGGTGGCGGATTGGTGTCCGGGTTTCCAGATGGGTCAGCGGTGTGGGTACGGACAGGGTATTCAGTATCAAAATCCTCAATGGGCTGCAGCCATGCTGTACTGCCCTGAATATGAATGTCAGTTCCCCCGGTCAGGGTATAGGTTGATGTTGTGCCTGATTTGGCTGTGAGAGGGTATTCACCAGGAAAGATCAGAGGTTGTCCAGTGTATAGATAACGACCTTCAGCGGTTAATTTCCTGATCATTATCGGGCAATTACTTTCGGCAGGTGTGGAGTAAGGTGTTTCAGGAAGCTCAGGTATACAGGGTCTGATGGTGTTCAGTGCTATTAATATCGGGCTTTGAGGGTTGGTCTGGTGTAGAGCCATGGTCGTCCAGTCATTGATGTAAGAACTGTCTTCAACAGAAGCAAAGGTGATTTCAATTCCTTTAGAGGAGAATAAAAGGGTTTTGTCCAGAGGGCGGTATTGTAACTGAAAGACAATGGATTGTTCTGAGTATGGATCAATACCTGTAAAAACTGTTTTCATTATCCACCTGTCTTTCAAATAGAAAGTATCCATATGCCACTCTATTCTCTGTTTTTGATTTGAGGGCAGGGTGGTGGACAAATCAGGAAGGGTTTTTATCTGCGTTTTGAATGAAGCTGTTTTTTCAAAGGCCAGGCTTGCCGTTTCTTGCTCAGAAGAAGAGGGGCTGAAAGTTCGAAAATCTACTGGCATGCCCGGTAATTTCAAGGCGTAGGCTTTAAGTCCATCCCCGGCGTAGGAAGTACTGCCTGTAATGGGAATAAGTTGCTCGCTGCCCAAGCAAAGGGTGGGTGCTGCCAGGGCGGTAATCACTGCCGCTGTTTTCATCATTATCATCAATGCCTCATGCTGATTAATGGATAAGGGCGTTCGTCCCTGAAAATAAATAGGGATCAAGAATCCTGTGGCGATGAATATAGATGAAGTTTTCAAAGCTGACTTTTTTTATGCTGATAAAGAGTGTACTTCCCAGCTTTTATAAGGGTGTTTTTGATTCAGGCTCTTTTCCTCTACGTTGGGTATTGGTCAAGAAATCTGAGAGGAAGAAGGGCTTTATTAAAAGGTTTCTGAAAGAAAAGCGCCTTCGGGAGGTGAAAGGATTTATCAGGGGGGAGTAAAGAGGCCAGTTTACCACTGGCCTTGTCACTTCATCGCTTTCAGGCGACGGCTTCGGCAATGCTGACGGTATTGTCTTTCTGGTCAGGGGATTTCTGAATCTCCTGGAGCAGATCCGGTTTGCCTTTAAAGGCTTTGGCCAGAATGTCCTTGTTGCGGGACATCAGCAGGCCGATCTCTTCTGCCAGGGCTTCGTCGATCTCAAAATGGTTTTCCAGCATACCGGTAATGCCATCGGCAAGCTCAAGCATCCGGTCGTGTTCTTCAGCGGCTTTCTTGTCTGTAAACATACTTCCATCCCGGTCAACTCGCCACATGGGGGTAATGGACATGGGCTCTCTCCTGTATAAGGCTTATAAGTACTGTATATAAATACAGGTTTCGTGTCTAGCAGCCTGTCGTAAGTCCGACAGGCTGCTAGCTCCCCCTGTGGCCTGGCTCCTGGGAGTTACCGGCTCCGGCGCGGCTTCTGGGTGAAGCGTTTGCCCGATTTTGGTTTTCTCTGGACCTCGTTTTTCTTCAGGCGCTCCTGGGGCTTTTTCACGTAAGCCGGTGCTGGAGGCAGATCCACCAGAGCGGCCAGTTGGTCAATGTCTTCCTTTCCCAGTTCCTGGAACTGGCCCTGGCGCAGGCCGTCGGGAATGATCAGACTGCCAAAGCGCACTCGCTTCAGGCGGCTGACGGTGAGTTCCTGGGATTCCCACAGGCGGCGGACTTCCCGGTTACGCCCTTCAAGAATACAGACATGGAACCAGTGGTTGATGCCGGAACCACCGGAGTCCACAATATCCGTAAACCGGGCCATACCATCTTCCAGTTCCACCCCGTCAAACAGGTTTTTGACTTTCTGGGGGGTAATGTCCCCCATGACCCGGACCGCATACTCTCTTTCAACGGTATTGGAAGGGTGCATCAGTCGGCTGGCAAGCTCGCCATCTGTGGTGAACAGCAACAGGCCGGAGGTGTTGAGGTCCAGCCGGCCAATGGCAATCCAGCGTTCGCCCTTGAGCCTGGGCAGCTTGTCAAACACCGTAGGGCGGCCTTCCTTGTCAGACCGGCTGCAGATTTCGCCTTCCGGTTTGTTATAGGCGATAACCCGTCGTATACCGGAGGCGTATGCATCCAGTTTCACGGGGCGGCCATCAACGGAGATGGCATCGGTCAAGGTGGCACGGTCGCCGAGCGTTGCCGTTTCACCATTGACCGAAATCCGGCCGTCGGTGATCCAGCGCTCCATCTCACGGCGCGAGCCAAGGCCGGCGCCCGCCAGGATCTTCTGCAGTTTTTCGCCTTGCGGAGGGAGTGTGTCTTCAGTTGTCATGGGGTATTGGCGGGTGACCGCCTGTTTCTCAATAGGGTGTAAAGAAGGCAGGGAGTATAGCGGTACGCTGTCAGGCAGACAATCCGCTGTTCCCGAAATGGATGGAAGCCAGGGATTGTCTGGTATTGGGTGTTACGTTGAGTCGGCATTTCAGGTTAATGGAATGTTTCATCCGACTCGGTGGGAGGGTTTAGTTCAGGGTCAGGAAGACCAGAGGTGTCATCTGCCTGCAAGGCACTATTCTGATCCACTGGCTCCTCTTCATAACCTGGATGAGATGATGGGGCCTGCTCCTGGGCTAAAGGCGGTTCCACCGGAGAAGGGTTGCTCTCCTCTTCCCCCAGATCCAGGGAGTCCACTTTCTGTTTTTTGATCATGTCATCAAAGCCTTCAGGCAGATCCGCTTCCATGGCATCCAGTTCTTCAAACAATTCCTGGGCGGAGCGTTCTTCAATGACTTCCTGCTCTTCAGTTATTTCTGCGGGATCGGCTTCATCGCTGGTTGAGGCCTGGGCTTCCAGTTCTTTGGCGGCGGCCTCAAGATCCCGGATTTCAGAGAGCGTGGGCAGCTCATTGAGGTTCTTCAGGTTGAAATAATCAAGAAACTGTCGTGTGGTGGCAAACATGGCCGGTCGCCCTGGAACGTCCCGGTGCCCGACCACCCGGACCCACTCTCGCTCCTGAAGGGTGCGGACAATATTGCTGCTGACACTGACGCCGCGGATCTCTTCGATTTCCCCCCGGGTGATGGGTTGGCGATAAGCGATCAGAGCCAGGGTTTCCAGAAGGGCACGGGTGTATCGCTGGGGTTTTTCTTCCCACAGGCCGCCAATCCAGGGAGCCAGCTCCTGGCGAACCTGGAACCGGAAGCCGGAAGCCACCTGTTTCAGTTCAAAGCCTCTCTCTGCGCAGGCTTCAGAAACCGTGACCAGGGCTTCCCGGATATCATTGCCGTCGGGGCGCTGGTCTTCCGGAAACAGGCCGGCCAGCTGGTCAAGGCTGAGAGGCTTGTTGCTGGCCAGGATGGCCGCTTCCAGGATCAGGTGCAGTTCGGGTTTTTCGATCATCTATTCAATCCGGGCTTTGACGTGGATTGGGCCAAAGGGTTCACTCTGTACCAGTTCGATCAGGGATTCCTTGATCAGTTCCATAATGGCCATAAAGGTGACGACCACCCCCAGGCGGCCTTCGTCCACCCGGTAGAGAGCGACAAACGGGGTGAATCGCTCCGGTGAGAGCATGGAGAGCACTTCGCTCATGCGTTCCCGTACGGAGAGGGCTTCCTGTTCCACCTGGTGGTTTTCAAACATATCCGCCCGGCGTATGACTTCGCCCATAGCCAGCAGAATCTCCTGAAGTTCGACCTCGGGGTGGGCCTGGGTTCTTTCATAGTCCGGAGCCTGGACATTGACAGACCAGGTATTCCTTCCCATGCGGGGCAGGGCGTCTATGTCTTCTGCGGCCTGTTTGAAGCGTTCGTATTCCTGCAGCCGTCGAACCAGTTCTGCTCTGGGGTCTCCTTCCTCTTCCTCCCCTTCACTGACCCGGGGCAGCAGCATGCGGGATTTGATTTCAGCCAGGGTGGCGGCCATCACCAGATATTCTGCCGCCAGCTCGAACTGGGAGCTCTGCATTAACTGCACATACTCCATGTACTGACGGGTAATTTCTGCCACCCGGATATCCAGGATTTCCATGTTGTTGCGTTTGATCAGGTACAACAGAAGGTCCAGAGGGCCTTCAAAGGCTTCCAGAAATATTTCCAGGGCATCTGGGGGAATATACAGGTCGTCCGGCAGCTTGGTGAAAGGCTCGCCTCGAACCAGGGCCAAAGCATCCCGGGTCATGGCTGATGATCCGGGCTGTTCGACCTGGGGTTCACCCTCTTTTCCATCAGAGGTGATGGGTAGCGCTTCTGATGATTCGGCCACGGCTTCCGTCGTGGTCATGGGCATTTCACCTCGTGTCTTTATCCATTAAGTACTCTGCAGGGGCTGCATGAGTTATTGGATTGTGCAATGGCTGATCAGTTCCATCATGCCTGCAAGAGGGCCGGGCTGTCCAGTGTACAGCCCTCAACGGTAATCCAGGCCAATGGCTTCCCGGACTTCCTTAAGGGTATCCTGGGCTTCATCCCGGGCTTTTTCACAACCTTCAGCAATGATGTTTTTAACCACGTCCTGGTTGTTCTCCAGCTCCCGGGCTTCGATGCGGATGGGCTCAAGTTCTGCCTGAATGGCTTCAATCACCGGTTTCTTGCAGTCCAGGCAGCCAATACCGGCACTGGTGCAGCCCTGGTGAACCCATTCCTGCCGTTGCGGGTCGGAGTAGAGTTCATGAAACTGCCACACCGGGCACTTCCGGGGATCCCCGGGATCATTCCGGCGGATTCTGGCCGGGTCCGTGGGCATTTTCCGGATTTTGGTATTCACCTCATCAGCCGGTTCACGGAGGGTAATCGTGTTACCGTAGGATTTGGACATTTTATGCCCATCCAGCCCCGGCATTTTGGCCTGGGGGGTGAGTAAAGCCTGGGGTTCAGGGAGAATCACCTTGCCGGTCCCTTCCAGATAGCCAAACAGTCGCTCCTGATCCCCGAGGGTGATGTTGTTCTGTTCCTTCAGCAGAGCCCGGGCGGTTTCCAGGGCTTCTTCATTCCCCTGCTCCAGATAGCTTTTGCGAAGTTTCCGGTAAATGGTTCCCTGTTTTCGCCCCATTTTGCGGATGGCCAGCTCGGCATTTTCCTCAAACCCCGGTTCGCGACCGTAAAGGTGATTAAACCGGCGGGCGATCTCCCGGGTCATCTCAACGTGAGCTTCCTGGTCGCTGCCAACGGGCACCATGCCGGCGCGGTAGGCGAGGATATCGGCGCTTTGAAGCAGCGGGTAGCCCAGAAAACCGTAGGTGGAAAGATCTCTCTCTTTGAGTTTTTCCTGCTGGTCTTTGTAGCTGGGTACCCGCTCCAGCCAGGACAGAGGTGTCATCATGGACAGCAGCAGGTGAAGCTCTGCATGCTCAGGCACTTTCGACTGAATGAACAGGGTTGAGGAGCCTGGGTTGATGCCCACGGCCAGCCAGTCCACCACCATGTCCATCATATGCTGCTGGAGGTTCTCTGGATGCTCGTAATGGGTAGTCAGGGCGTGCCAGTCTGCCACAAAGAAAAAGCAGTCGTATTCGTGTTGCAGCTCCAGCCAGTTTTTTAACACTCCGTGGTAGTGGCCAAGGTGTAACTGGCCAGTAGGTCGCATGCCGGACAAGACTCGCGACTGGGGGTCTACAGCGCTCAAGGGATTCTCCCGAAATCTTCCTGAAAAGACAGGGTACGACAGTTTTAATCCAGTGGAAAGAGAGGAGTTTTCCCGGGTTTCCGGTAAAAATGTAAAAACTTGAGTGCTCAAAGATGAAAATTTTCAGCTTTTGGCCGTTATTTTCTGGGAAGCGCGTAGAAAACGGTTAGAGAGATTTCAGGCAGTCACCTAAAACATCATCAGGGACGATAACTATGATCATACCAAAGGCAGGGTTTGCTGCTTTACTTGTGTTGTTTCTTTCCCAGGCCATTGCAGGGCCTGATCCCCGGTTCCGGGAAGACAGCCCTGCCGCCAGGGATGCCCGGACAGCGGTGGAGCAGGTCCTGATCCGGGCGTATCAGGAAACTCTAGATTCTGGGCTGCATTCTGCCGAGCTGCTGACGAATGCCCCTATATCCGGTAAAACGGGGATGAGGGGGCGTCATCTGCTCTCCTTTTCCGCCTTTAACCAGTTCCCACACCTGGCTGAATGGGGGCTGGAGCATGAAGCTTATATCAGTCTCGGTGACAAAGATGAAGCCAGCATGTTGAAAATGGCCCTGGTTAATTTTAACCCGGGCATGGTTCAGTTTGCCCTTGAGCAGCAGGCCAGCCCAAACCTGCTGATGGGGGATGGCGGGGACACGATGCTGGGGGTTCTGGTTAAGTGGGAATGGCCAGCGGTTGGCTTTTTCATGGCTCGTGATTATGGCGCCAGACCCGTTTCGGAAGACGAGAGAAAGAAAGTAGTCAGTTACCTGAAAAGTCTGCCTGAAGATCAGCTGACTGAAAATCAGGGGTTCTGGGAGTGGTTGCTGCCTTTCTGGTTTGGGCGGGGGCAAAGTCTGGTTGAATACTTTGAAACCGTTGAGTTGATCGAAGAACCGGTCCTTCGTGCAGGCAGGGCAATTGAGATTGATACCGTTATGGCGGAAGTGATGGACCGGCATTTATTGGAAGCCATTCGCAGCGGTGAGCTCCCGGAAGACACTTTACTGGCCTTTGACTCCATGGGGAAAAATTTTGACGCCTTTCTGGCATTCAATGGTTTTCCCCGGACTCTGGGGTACAGGCTGAAAAACTCGGATAAGGGCTCTGAGCTGGTCAAACGGAAAGATCAGGACGGGGGAGATCTGCTGATTGCTGCAATCAAGAGTTTAAATGCAGACACGGTTGAGGCGGTGCTTTCGCAAACCCGTGAAACCGTTAACTCAGAAATATCCGCTGGCGAAGGACAATACAGTGGAGGTGACCGGCCACTCCACATTGCGGTCAAGTGGAACGTGCCTTACCGTATTTTTGAGTTGCTAATGAACAATGGAGCTGACCCGAAGCAGATCAATGGTAGTGGCAATAGTCCAGCCCAACTTCTGCGGAATTATTACCGTCAGGAATGGGTCAAGAGCAGGCAGGAAGAAAAATATAAGAGCGTCCTTGATCTGTTGGAAGGGAGACCGGTTGCTCCCCCGGCTCAGCCTCCTGCCCCGACTCCGAAAAAGCCCAGAAAGCCACGCCGGCCAAGAAGGTAACCTCAAAGGGTTGATCAGGCGACCTGGAAGGGGGTGGTATCCCCCTTCCCGGTTCTCAATACTTCCGGCACATCCTCCAGCAGGCTGATGACAGAGGTAGGCTCCATACCTCGATAGCCCCCGTCAATAATCAGATCAAGCTGTGGCTCAAGGGTCGCGCGAATATCATAGGGGTCCAGCATCGGTTCCTGGTCACCGGGCAGCTGCAAGGTTGAACTCATCAAGGGTGTCCCCAGTTCCGCCAGCAGGGCCTGCACTATGGCGCATTCGGGGACCCGGATACCGATGGTTTTTCGTTTCGGGTGCATCAGGCGCCTGGGCACTTCCCGGGAGCCTTTCAGAATAAAGGTGTAGGGGCCGGGGGTGTGGTTTTTCAGCATCCGGTACTGGGTGTTGTTGACCTGGGCGTAGGTGGCCAGTTCTGACAGGTCTCTGCAGACCAGAGTGAAGTTGTGCCGATCATCCAGCCTTCGAATTTGCCGGATACGGTCCACCGCTTTTTTGTCGCCAATATGGCAGCCCAGGGCATAAGCGGAGTCGGTTGGGTAGGCAATTACCCCCCCGGATCGAATGATCTCCACAGCCTGGCGGACCAGGCGCAGCTGGGGGTTTACAGGATGAATCTGAAAAAACTGGCTCATGGCAACTGTCAGCATTGTGTTGGCCTGCCTGGAAATCGGTCGAAGTGGATTTCTCAGGTTGTCGGCCAACCACATAAAGGGATGAAGAGTTTGGCTCCTGGCGGAAGAATAGAGGTTCATGGAGGCGGCTGCTTCATGGGTGGTCTCTCATTGGCAAGAGACCATTTGGCAAGGGGCCATGAAAACCGTTATTACGCTGAAGCGGTGGACGATCATAGCACTGCTGATCAGCTGAAAGAAGAGGCTGCGGGGTTGTTTTACCAGTCAGCCCAGACGGGAGTCGTTCCAGCAGGGAGAGTAGGAGGCAGCCGGCCAACATCGACCCAGGGGTAATCAGGGTTATGAAAGTCGCTGCCCTGGGAGGCCTTGAGTTCAAACTGCTGGCAGTAGCGTGCCATTTGCTCAACCTGACTGGGAGGGTGGTTGGAGCCCTGAACTTCCATGGCATGGCCTCCCGCCAGTTTAAAGTCTTTGATCAGAGCTCTCAGCTTCGTGGCCGTCATACGATATTTTCCAGGGTGGGCGAGAACGGCTGTTCCACCGAGAGCCCTTATCCAGGCAACGGCCCGACTCATGGGAGGCCAGAAAGCCTTAAGATTACCAATCCGACTGTTATCCAGGTACTTTCGAAAGGCGCTGTCGGCATCCGTGCAGGCACCCATCTGTATCAGCCAGTGGGCAAAATGGGGGCGGCCAATCTGAATCTGATCCGGATCCAGTGTGAATTGGTTTGGGCTTTTTTTCTGTCGTTGCATGGCTACTGACAACACCTCGGAAAAGATCCTGTCTTCAGGGAAGTCCGGCAGGCGGCGGGATAACCTCTGGGCGATATGAAGCGACCGCTTTCTTCGGGCCTCTCCCTGGTGTCTGATGATGGGGGGCAGGTCGGGGTGGTCCAGAGGAAAATTAAGCCCGACAATATGGATTTCCGCTCCGGACCAGGTGGTGGACAGCTCAATACCGGTAATCACCTTCAGGCTCCCGGCAGGCTGGAGGCCTTCAGCTGGTGGGTGCTTTGCCAGGAAAGTATGGGCGGCTACGGTATCGTGGTCGGTAATGGCGAGTATCGACACCTCTCTTTCAATGGCTCGCTGGCAGAGTTCAATGGGATCAAGGGAACCATCAGAAGCGGTGGTGTGGCTGTGTAAATCAATGGAAATCAAAATTGTACAATGCCCTGAAGTTCTTTATTTTCACTGTATAGTCCTGAGTTCATGATAAAGCCTTTTGCCAATGAAAAGCATAAGTTGCTTTACCGCCGGACGTTGCTGAGAATCACAGGATTGAGGTTCAACCTGAAATTGTGGTTTGACTGTTATTGCCCACGGGCTCAAACTGCCAACCAAGCTGAGCAAGCCTCTATGATCGGCGAGCTGTCAGCCTGTTATGTTACCCTGACTGGCCAGATATGAAACAATTGATTGACTTTATACCCCTGATTCTCTTTTTTGTGGTGTACAAAATGGACCCTGCCATGATTGAGGCAGGAGGTCTGACCGTTGAGCTGGGGGGGCCCTTTAGTGCCACTCTGGTTCTGATGCTGGCTTCAGTAATTGTTTATGGAGGGATGTTTCTGAAGCACCGGCAGCTGGAAAAAAGCCAAATGATCACGCTGGGTGCAGTGGTGTTGTTCGGGGGGATGACACTGGCGTTTCATAATGAGGCCTTCCTCAAATGGAAGGCGCCCATCGTCAACTGGATATTCGCCGCTGCGTTTCTGGGAAGTCAGTTCATTGGTGAAAAGACACTGATTCAGCGAATGATGGGACACGCCATTACGCTCCCGGATGAGATATGGGTGAAAATGAATCTCAGCTGGGTGGTGTTTTTTGTGCTGCTGGGGGCTGCAAACCTGTTTGTTGCGTTTACCTTTCATGAGATCTGGGTGGATTTCAAGGTCTTTGGCAGCCTGATTCTGACCTTCCTGTTTGTGATTGGCCAGTTCCTGTTGATTTCGAAACACATTCGGACCGAGGAGAAGTAGATGATCTATGCCATCATCAGTGAGGATGTTGAGAACAGCCTGCCCAGAAGGCTGCAGGCCCGGCCAGCCCACCTGGCCCGACTGGAGCAATTGAAAAAGGAAGGGCGGTTGCTGATGGCTGGACCCTGTCCAGCCATCGACAGCGATGACCCGGGTGAGGCCGGGTTTACTGGCAGTCTGGTCGTCGCTGAGTTTTCTTCACTGGAAGAGGCTCGGGCCTGGGCCGACTCTGATCCTTATATTGAAGCGGGTGTATATCGACAGGTTTCAGTTAAACCTTTCAAGAAAGTACTGCCTTAAATTGGAAAGCGATGTCTGTGAGTGGTCAGTGAATAGTCCGATGTCTATTGTGAAAGACGCCTTTCGTTCGAGCCTGTTTTTATCAATCCTGTGCGGGAAACACGTTTTTTATTGGTTGAGAAAAGTGCGTGGGGTTGCGATTCTGACCCTGGTTCTGTCTTCTCAGGCCACGGCGGAAACCCGGTATATCACCGATGTTACCTATGTGCCCATGCGATCCGGGCCTGGGAATGAGTATCGCATCATTCACCGGGGGCTGAAAACCGGGACCAGGCTGGAGCTTCTGGAAGAGAGTGCTGGAAATGGTTTCAGTAAAGTCCGAAGCGTTGGACAGGAAGGCTACATTCCTTCTCAGTACCTGATAAAAACGGTTCCTGCTGAACAGTTGTTGCCTTCCATTCAGGAAAAAATGGCAAAGCTCAGTGCAGAAAACACGGAGCTGAAAGCGATGCTGTCGGAGAGGGATGGCTTGCTGGAAGAGGTGACCGGACAGCTGAGTCGGACTGAAGAGCAGCTGAATCAGCAAAAGGTTGATATGCGTCGTCTGAAAGAAATTACGGCGGATCCGCTGGCGATTGATCGCAGAAACAAACAGCTGGTCGAAGAGAATCTTCGGTTGACCAATAACAGCCAGGTGCTCGAGGCTGAGAACCGGCAGCTGTTAAAGGACAATCGTATCCGATGGTATCTGGTAGGTGGCGGCACGGTTTTGCTGGGTGTTCTGCTTGGCTTGTTGCTTCCTTTGATCAGGCCCAGAAAGAAGGACAGTAGCTGGGTCTGATCTCGAACGGCTTTTGCCTTTCACCAGGCAACTTTCTTTCTCTGGTGCGAGAATGAAGTTGCCTGGTTGTCAGCTACCATTCCAGGCGTCACAACATCAATAACGGTTTTACCGGTCGTTATGACCCAGGTCCCTGCCCGGGTCAATGCAATCCCTTACGGCCTGTTTTATTTGTTTCGGTTGAGGGAAGCCGCCGTCCCGCTTTCTTTCCCAGATCTCAGCCCCGTTGAGGGTAATGACAAACACCCCGCCGGTGCCGGGTTTCAGTCTGACCTCCCCAATATCGGTTGAAAATGTACTCAGCAACTCCTGGGCCAGCCAGGCTGACCTCAGCAACCACTGGCACTGGCTGCAGTACTCTATCTCTACAATGGGCTTTTCAGTCATGGACTCCTCCCTTAGAATCCGCCGGTTATTGTTATGGCTTCAAAAGCAGAGCTTGAGAAGGTTACTGGACATCAGGAATGAGTAAAGTAGAGCCCATGGATTCCATCGTCAATCCGGCTATTGAGCAATATTGTCACGATTTCACTTCTGGAGAGTCTTCTGTTCTGGCAGAACTGGCTCAGGCAACCGTTGAAAGGACACGTTACCCGGGTAATCTTTCGGGCCGGCTGGTTGGGCAGACATTGAAAATGCTGGTTCAGATCAGTGCCAGCAAAAGGGTTCTGGAAATTGGCATGTTTACCGGCTACGCAGCCCTGTCTATGGCGGAAGGCCTTCCACTGGATGGTGTCGTATATGCCTGCGAAACCAATCCCAGGGCGATTGATATTGCCGAAGAGTTTTTTGACCGTTCACCCCATGGTAACAAAATTCAGGTTATGTTCGGGCGGGCACTGGATACGATTCCCACTATTGAGGGGCCTCTTGATCTGGTGTTTATTGATGCGGACAAAAAAAAATACCGGGATTATGTTGACCTGGTACTACCCATGTTACGCCCGGGAGGACTGCTGGTGATTGATGACGCTCTCTGGAAGGGAAGAGTGATGAACCCCGAGGACGAGCGGGATCAGGTTATTGCTGATCTGAATGAGTACCTTCAGGGACACGATGGGGTGGAGAATGTTTTGTTGCCGGTGAGGCACGGGCTTAACATAGTTAGAAAGAATATTAATATTTCACAATAGTCTTTGTAGTTATAATAGCGTGGCCATATAGTTCCTGAATTGCACATCGACTTGAGAGCAGGCTATGGATCTGGATGCCATTAACCGGGAGTTATCCTTAAAAACACCGGAAGAAGTGATTCGCTGGACCCTGGACAGGGCAAAGCAACCGGTGCTGACCACCAATTTTGGCCCCCATGAGGGAGCCATACTCCATATGGCTACCCGGGTAATGCCTGACGTACCGGTAGTGTGGATTGATTCCGGTTATGGAACCCGTGCCACCTACCAGTTTGCGGACCGGCTAATTAAAAGGCTTGAGCTGAATATCAGTGTTTACCATCCACAATACAGCCGGGGGTTTCGTGATGCGGTTCAGGGAAGCGTTCCCGAGGTTGATACTCCGGAACACGATGAATTCACGCGACAGGTGAAACTGGAGCCTTTTGCCCGGGCTATGACCTGCGTTTCTCCGGACTACTGGTTGACGGCGATTCGAAAAGATCAGACGGCTTTCCGGCAAGGGTTAGAGGTCATTTCCCGAACACGGGAGGGTTTTTACCGGGTGGCGCCGTTACTCAACTGGACAGAGTTGGATGTTGAAGAGTACCTGGTGACTCATGATCTTCCCATTGAGGAAGATTATTTCGACCCCACTAAAGTATTCGGTCACCGGGAGTGTGGGCTTCATACTTCTTCGTGACCCATAAGCCCGACAGGCTCCTATGGTTAAAACAGAGAGTATCCTGCATTGGGTCTTGGGATAGCCTTCGGGCTGATTAATATTCTTGGCCAGCGATGTCTGGGGTGGCAGCTCTGAGGATGCTCTTCTGTGACGATATAGAGCAGGGAGTCGCAACCGTCTGTGGCCACCAGGCCCTGAATGAACTGGTCAGTGGCCAGTGGGAACCAGTGACTTTTACCCTGAGCATCTTTTTCCATAAAAGCCTCCACCACAATCTTAACCGGCCGGGGATTGAAACGCGCCCAGGTGCCTTTTTCAATGGATTCCCGGCGTGCCCAGCCACCCATTGGAAGGGAGCCGGGTTGTTGCTCCCTTCTCCCCCAGGGCACCATAACCCGGAGGCCATTTCTGGTTAACACGGGTAATTGGGCTTCTGGGTTGGGGAAGTAACAGTTAATGAACTGATACTCTTCCAGGTAGAATCGGGCTCCAGCACACATTGTGACTTAATAATTACTTGTTACTGCCTCCTCTGCAGTCAGGCGTTTCTGGGGCGCTCTGCTTTCTTTGCTGCCACTCTTCAGGGGTATAGGTGTGCAGGGCAAGGGCATGAATCTTCTGGCTCAGTTCATCCGCCAATAGCGAATAAACGATCTGGTGTCGTTTAACCGGAAGCTTGCCCATAAAGTCACTGCTGACCAGAATGACCTTGAAATGGGATTCAGATCCGGGAGGTGTGTTATGGAGGTGGCTTTCATTGATTATTTCAATAAACTCCAGCTTAAATGATTCAGTCAATTTATGGCTTAAATGTTCTTTCATATTCATCGGCACACCTTATTTCTCAGCCTTTTTCGGCCGGGGCACGGTTCCTGAATTCAGTATATCACTGACCCTGGTCGTTCAATAGGGGAATGAGTTGAAAGCTTCGTGGCCGAAAAAAAATAATGGTCTATCCTCAGTATCACCTGAATCCATCGACTTGTTTTCAGGCTCCGTTCTACAGGCGATTCTCGCCTTAACGTTTCTAAAGGTATAGATACCATGGGTAATCCTGTTGCTACACCTGTAAAAAGTACATTCCGCTTTGCTCTGACGGCTCTGGCTTCGGCGGCACTGATTGCAGGTGCCTCTAATTTGGCATTTGCTGGCTACGATGATGATGATGATGAGGTTGAGCCTCCCGTTAAGGTGGAAAAAACGGCAACGGAAGGAGGGCTAAAGTTTCCATCCTATCTTGTAGAATCTGGTGAGTTGGTCGCTGGCCATATATTTAGTGATTTCAGGTCTGAGACAGGGGCAGCACGTCCCCTCAGTAGTCTGAAACTGATGTCGGGAACGAAGGCGGTTGATTTAAAGCGAGTTTTCGCCAGGGATAAGGACAATAACCAAGTTCCCCTGACAGATGTAGATGGCAAGGTCGTTGATGGCGAGTTTGTCACTATTATTGATAAAAGGATGGTGGGGCAGCTGGTTGCTATCCTGCCAGCCAAGGATCCATCAGATCCGAAGAAACTGCTAGATCCGAAGAAACCGTTGCAAGGACCGGAAGCTCGTATTTTCAGCGTAACAGCGAAGGACGGCAAGACCGAAAACATCCTCTTTAATTCAGACCCAACTTTCGGTAATGAATTTGAGTTGAATCTCACAGAGAAGTTCTGTTCCCACTATGAGATCTTTCCCAGAGCGGCTATTGAGGAAACCAGCGAGCATGCACAATTTGCTAAAAAGTCAGTATCGGTTGATTTGTGGGAGCATAATTCAGTACTTGTGAATACGAGTAAGAGGCTGGAAATGCCGACGAAGGTTGAGGGCTATGGCTTTAAGCGCACAGTTGATGTCCTGGATGGACGTAATTTTGTTGTAATGTGTGCTCATAACTCTGAAGTCATGGTGTCACGCTCCACGAAAGCCAAGGACGAGCTTTAGTTCACAGAAGTTTGATATTGTAATACTCACTGTGCAAGCTGATGGTATTGAGATTGAAATAAAAGGACTGCAAGTTGCAGTCAGTGTTTAATCTGATGCTAAGGCTTTGTTTTCAGTAACAACACCAGGTGGTGCCCTGCTCTTGCCTGTTGGTATAGCCAGGCAGTGAAGGCATCGCCTGCCTTTCTTTTAACAATCAATTCTAAATTCTTTCCCTTCATTACAACAGTGGTGGCATCAACGCTGTATTCCTGGCCTTCCGGGGCGATGAGTTTGATCTGGCTTTCGGGCTGCAGAGCTAATAGATGTCGGAGGCTTAAGCTCAGCTTTATAGATGTGGAGTCCAGGTGCTCAATGAGGGCAATGACGGTAGGGATTTCCTGTCTTGCCGGAAGCGATAAGTCCAGATCGGTCTCCACCTGACTCTGGCAGGCCAGTATCAAATTTTGATCGATTTCATTCTGGGTAAGGTTTTTCTGGCCGCCCGAAGGTGGTCTACCTTTATCGACTTTTAACAGGCATGAGTGGCAGTAGCCTGAACGGCATGAAAAAGGAACCCGAACCGGGTGGCGCAGCATTCCGTCCAGTAGATTTTCATCACAGTTTACGTTGATTCTCTGTCCACTGAAGTGAATGACTGGCACGGGCAACTTCCTTTTGAAAGGCGGTTTCTGCAGCTTACAGTGGTGAGTAACCTCAGGCCATTCTTTTTCTGTGTTTTTGAAAAGGAGTGGGAAGTAAAAGGGGCAAAGTGAGCCTTGAATGTCTCTGGTCAATGTAATTGGTTAAGGTAGGCTGGTATACTCTTTAACCAATTAATGGTGAGCTGAAGGGTGTTGAGTTTTGCTCATTTCGGTGAGCACAAATATCAATCCGAAAAAATACAGGTTCCAGTATAAGGAATCAACCAGTTTGTGAGTCAGTGTCGTGCTGGTTCAGGTGAATACAGCGCGTGGATAAAGATCATAGTAAAGGGGTACATAAAACCGATGAGTGTTGTTGTTCGAGAAGACGACTTGATTCTCAGTGTCGCAGACGCATTGCAGTTTATTTCCTGCTACCATCCCATTGACTTTATTGATGCGGTTCATAAAGCCTGGTTGCAAGAGCCCTCCAAGGCAGCCAAAGACGCCATGGGCCAGATCCTTATAAACTCAAGAATGTGCGCCATGGGAAAGCGGCCTATTTGTCAGGATACCGGGATCGTCACGGTGTTTCTGAAAATCGGTATGGATGTCCGGTTTGATACCGACCGAACCATTGAGGAGCTGGTGAACGAAGGGGTTCGCAGGGCTTACACTCACCCTGAAAACGTTCTGCGGGCTTCTGTGCTTGAGGATCCTGCAGGCGCTCGAAGAAACACCAGGGATAATACCCCGGCCGTTATTCATATGACCATGGTTCCCGGGGATACCGTTGAAGTGCAGTTGGCGGCCAAGGGGGGAGGCTCTGAAAACAAATCAAAACTGGCCATGCTGAACCCTTCTGACGACATTGTGGAGTGGGTGAAAAAGACCGTACCCACGATGGGGGCCGGCTGGTGTCCTCCTGGTATGCTGGGCATTGGTATTGGCGGAACGGCTGAAAAGGCAATGTTGATGGCCAAGGAAGCGCTGATGGAGCCGGTGGATATTCATGAGCTTCGTGAGCGTGGTCCCGACAATCGGGTCGAGGAGCTGCGACTGGAAATCATGGAGGAAGTGAACAAGCTGGGTATTGGTGCCCAGGGACTGGGTGGCCTGACAACGGTTCTGGATGTCAAAATCAAGGATTATCCCACCCATGCTGCTTCACTTCCGGTGGCTATGATCCCCAACTGTGCGGCCACCCGTCATGCTCACTTCACTCTGGACGGCAGTGGTCCGGTTTATCAGAAAGCTCCAAGCCTGGAGGATTACCCGGAAGTCAGCCTGGATATGGATGAGGGTGTGCGCCGGGTGAATGTGGATCAGGTGACGTCTGAGGACATCAAAAGCTGGAAGCCAGGTGATACCATTCTTCTGTCTGGTAAGATTTTAACGGGCCGTGACGCTGCTCACAAACGAATGGTGGATATGCTGGCCAAGGGCGAAGAACTGCCAGTGGACCTCAAGGGCCGGTTTATATATTACGTCGGGCCCGTTGATCCTGTCCGTGATGAGGTGGTGGGTCCGGCGGGTCCGACGACCTCTACCCGAATGGACAAATTTACCCGAACCATGCTGGAAGAAACAGGGCTGGCAGGCATGATCGGCAAGGCTGAGCGTGGCAGTGCAGCCATTGAAGCGATCCGGGATAATCAGTCTGTCTATCTGATTGCGGTGGGCGGTGCTGCTTATCTGGTTTCCCAGGCGGTGAAAAAGGCAGAGGTGCTGGCGTTCCCGGAACTGGGAATGGAAGCCATCTATGAGTTTGAAGTAGAAGATATGCCGGTCACTGTGGCCGTGGACAGCCGTGGGGATTCTGTGCACCAGAGTGGTCCCCAGATCTGGAAAAAGAATATTGAAGAGCAGGCTCTGTCGATAAAATAAGCTGATTTATCTGCAGACATAAAAACGGCCTGTCAATGACAGGCCGTTTTTATTAATAGCAGCGCCTGTTGGCAGACGCTGGAGAGGTATTGATAGGCAGTCAGAGTGCCTGGATGGCAGTCAGCTGCTCTTCCAGTTTGGCTTTGGCGTCCAGGGCTTCAGAGAGTTTGCCTTTCTCTTTCTCGACCACGTCAGCAGGGGCTTTGCTGATAAACTTCTCGTTGTTCAGCTTGCCTTCAAAGCGGTTGACCTCCTTGATCAGGCGATCAATCTCTTTGGACAGACGGGCGATCTCCTTATCCTTGTCAATCAAGCCCGCCATGGGTACCAGTACTTCCATGGAACCCACCAGCTGGGTGGTGGCCATTGGGGCTTTTTCGTTCTCGGAAAGAACACGGATATCTGCCAGTTTTGCCAGGGATTTAAGGAAGGTGTCGTTTTCCTTGAGGCGGGCAATGTCGTCTTCTGAAGTGTTTCTCAGCAGCACGTCAAGGGGTTTGCTGGGGCCGATATTGAGCTCGGCCCGGATATTCCGGATGCCGGTAATAAAGCCTTTCAGCCACTCAATATCCTGCTCAGCTTTTTCATCAACTTTTGCAGGATCCATGACCGGGTAGCTTTCCAGCATCAGGGTTTCGCCATCCAGTCCGGCGCTGGTTTTGATGTTCTGCCAGATTTCCTCAGTGATGTAAGGCATGAAGGGGTGAGCCAGGCGCATAATGGCTTCCAGTACGGTGACCAGTGTGCGACGGGTGCCGCGCTTGCGCTTTTCCAGCAATTCAGCCGCTTCAGGGGAGTTGCCCTGTCCATCATCCCAGAGTACCGGTTTTGAGAGCTCCAGATACCAGGCGCAGTATTCATTCCAGATGAAGTCGTAGAGGTTCTGGGAGGCGTGATCCAACCGGAATTCGGCCAGGTTCTTCTCTATTTTGCCTTCGACCCGCTGAAGCTCGGAAATGATCCAGCGGTCGGCCAGAGTCAGCTCCACCGGCTCACCATTGGCGCCGCAATCCTGACCGTCCGTGTGCATCTTCACATAGCTGGCGGCGTTCCAGATCTTGTTGCAGAAATTCCGGTAGCCTTCCAGACGGTTCATATCCCAGTTGATGTCGCGTCCGGTTGAGGCCAGGGAGTACAGGGTGTATCTCAGGGCGTCGGTTCCGTGGGCAGCAATGCCTTCGGGGAATGCCTTGCGGGTGCGCTTCTCGATTTTGGCTGCCAGCTGGGGCTGCATCATATTGCCACAGCGTTTTTCTACCAGGGACTCCAGGTCGATGCCGTCAATCATGTCCAGAGGATCCAGTACGTTGCCTTTGGATTTGGACATTTTGTCGCCGTTTTCATCACGAATCAGGCCGGTGACATAAACGTGTTTGAAGGGAACCTGGTCGTTGCCTTCTTCGTCTTTCATGAAGTGCATGGTCATCATGATCATCCGGGCCACCCAGAAGAAAATGATGTCAAAACCGGTGACCAGGACATCGGTGGGGTGGAAGGTCTGCAGCCGGTCGGTCTGCTCAGGCCAGCCCAGGGTTCCAAAAGTCCAGAGGGCGGAGGAGAACCAGGTGTCCAGGACATCTTCATCCTGTTTCAGGGTGATCGGTGCGGGAATATTGTGCTTTTCACGCACCTCTTCTTCCGTACGACCGACATAGACTTTGCCTTCTGAATCATACCAGGCCGGAATGCGGTGCCCCCACCAGAGCTGTCGGGAAATGCACCAGTCCTGGATGTCTCGCATCCAGGAAAAGTACATGTTTTCATACTGTTTCGGGACAAACTGGATGCGGCCATCCTCAACCGCCTCAATGGCGGGTTTGGCCAGGGGGGCTGCCCGGACAAACCACTGGTCGGTGAGCAGGGGCTCAATGACAACACCGGAACGGTCGCCATAGGGAACCATCAGGGTGTGGTCTTCTATTTGCTCCAGCAGACCAAGGCCGTCCAGATCCTCAACGATCTGTTTACGGGCGGAGAACCGTTCCATGCCCTGGTAGTTTTCAGGAATGTCAGTGGCGACGGACTGATTGGGCGTTCCGTCCATGTTGTAGGCTTCACCCTGCTGGCGGATGTCGCCGTTCAGGGTCATGACATTAATCATGGGCAGGTTGCAGCGCTTGCCGACTTCATGGTCATTGAAGTCATGGGCGGGGGTGATCTTGACGCAGCCGGTGCCTTTTTCCATGTCGGCATGCTCGTCAGCCACAATGGGAATGCGACGGTTGACCAGTGGCAGGATGATGTCTTTGCCAATCAGGTTCCGGTAGCGCTCATCTTCCGGGTTGACCGCCACTCCGGTATCGCCGAGCATGGTTTCCGGACGGGTGGTGGCGACAACAATATAAGTTTTACCTTCCGCGGTGGTTTCGCCATCGGCCAGGGGGTAGCGCAGATGCCACATATGGCCTTTGACTTCCTTGTTCTCCACTTCAAGGTCGGAAATGGCGGTGTGCAGTTTCGGGTCCCAGTTGACCAGGCGCTTGCCCCGGTAGATCAGGTCATCTTCATAAAGGCGGACAAAGACTTCCTGAACGGCTTTATAAAAGCCTTCGTCCATGGTGAACCGTTCATTGTTCCAGTCCACGGAATTACCCAGGCGACGCATTTGCTGCGTAATGGTGCCGCCAGAGTGTGCTTTCCAGTCCCAGATTTTATTGATAAATGCGTCCCGGCCGTAATCATGGCGGGTTTTACCTTCTTCGGCCTGGATTTTACGTTCAACCACCATCTGGGTAGCGATGCCGGCATGGTCAGTGCCCACTTGCCAGAGAGTGTTGCTGCCTTTCATGCGCTGGTAGCGGGTGAGGGCATCCATGATGGAGTGCTGGAAAGCGTGGCCCATGTGCAGGCTGCCAGTGACATTGGGAGGAGGAATCATAATGGTGTAGGGGGAGCCTTCACCGGAGGGGGCGAAGTAGCCCTTCTCTTCCCAGGTCTGATAACGGGTGCGTTCGATCTCGTGGGGGTTGAACGTCTTTTCCATAACTGCTTTTCCCAGGCTATATTCCAAAGTCTTTTCCAGGACCGGCCTGAAAGGATAAGGCCCTGTTGCAGCGGTATAAACGCTGCCGGCCACTTCAGGTGCTTTATACAGTCCTTTACCCTGCAGAACATTGCTCATGCTCTTCAGAGGCGCAGGGGGTAGAGGTAAACAGGGTATTATACACTCTCCTCCATCCGCAGGAAGCCAGTATAAGCCCATTCATTTTTCAAAGGAGTCACGGAACCGCGTCAATACAAGCCCTTATAAATAGGCGCTTTCCTGAGTTACGCGGTTTAGGCGTGTTTATTGATGCCGCTCCAGTTTAATCAGGGTCTGGGTCTGGATCAGCCATAGGCAGCTGTAGGGAGAAGAGGGCAGGTTTTCCTGGGGAAGGCAATGGGAGGGCCCTGGTGGTTGAGGGTGCAAGATCGGTGCTTCTTGTATTTCGATGCTCTGGGTGAGAGTGGGATGGTGATCACACTGGTAGCGTTTAAGGCGATCCAGTTCCCGAAGGAGGGCGATGGCTGCCCGCCGGTTCGAGGTTAATAAGACATTTGCACTCATTGGCCACCTCATTCAGTGTGAACCGGCCCCCATACTGTGGGTCTCCGGTTTGATACCCGCTTTCTGGTAAGCACGGTATTTCATCCTTGAGGCTTCTTTCAGGTCAGGGTGTTGAACCACGATTTCACAGACTCTGGAAAATGCCCTGAAAAAATCGGGAACAGTCCGGTCAAGATTAATCAACAATGGCTTCTGGTCAAGTTCAGGGGGTTCAAAGCCCAGAGTAATGGGTGTCTCCCGAATCAAGTCTGGCTTTTTCGGGTTGGCTGAGGGCTCCTTATGTTTAGCTGAAGGCTCTGAAAGAATGGCGTGGGGAAGAAAGCTGTCTTCCCGCCAGGCCCAGAGTAGCCGGTCCATTGCTTCGCACTGCTGGCGGTCCTCTGTATGAAGGTGCATGGGGAGCCCGCCTCGCCAGGCTTTTTCCACCAGTCGGCAGGCAAATTGTTCGGCAGAGGGGCCGTGGGGATCCAGCAGATAGAAAGTAACTCGGGTCATAAGAGGGGTTTCTGGAAGGCTTCTGGGGTTGTCCTGGCCATTGTATCAGGAAATGGATGGACTCTTCACACTGGCGACCGTTTGAGTGTGGATAAATCAAGTTTTCCAGGGGCTGGGAGATAAGTATTGTGTGGCCAGTCATCGCTGTGCCAGCTCTATTTTTCCAGAAGGAGGCCGTTTATGGGTGAGGGGGTTGATCCTACAGGCTCTGATAGCAGGGTGCAGCCGGTTGTGTCTGAGGCACCGGTTCAAAAACCGGCAAAACCTGGAAAGTTTAAACGCTGGAGAACTAAGGGGCTTGAGCTAATTAAAAGTGTGTGGCCGAAAACACACCAGAAGCCTCGCTCTGAATTTCCTAAAGCTCCTAAAGGTATTGAGCTGCAGCGAATTACATCGGTTGAAGGTCGGGTGATCTCACAGCCTTCCGGTGAGCGTAGCGGAGTCCGAAGGCAGGTCAGTGTTGAGTATCCAGAGATTCGCGCATTATTGGAACAAAGGCCGGATTCAATTGAGGATTGTAAACTTCTTATACGAACCCTTGAAGCTAAACGCGATGGTCTTCTGAAAGAAAAACCTGGGACCAGTAGGACTGTCCTGGAACAGATTAATAGCCGTATGGAAGTGCTCAGGGAGCGCTTGATCAGCTCGACTTCGAGTTATCACGAGTGCCATTTAAAGCGATTGGAAACGGAAGCAGCCCTTGACCTTGTTCCAGAAAATGAGGAGCGGGGTATGATGAAATTGAGGGCTGAACTCACATCACGTATAAAACGGCTCAATGATGCTTCAAGATGGGTATCTCGAACAGATCTGCTGACAAAGGATGGGGTGGCTGGCCTGGCTAATTATCCAGAGAAGCTGGTCAAGATGATGGATAAGGCAGGCCTTAAAGTCACTGCGAAGGATATCAAAAAAAGCGTGGTTGCCCGGTTGAATCGCGAGCAATGGCATGAAGTGAGTAAACCGGGCTTTGTGATGGCCAACGGCGGAGAGTATCGTTTTCAACAGCAGTGCACACCAGGTTGCCGGATTACCGGGTCTAAAAGGGCAACCGGTGAAAGTGGGCCGGGTCAGAAAGAGGAAGCCTCTGGCATTTTTCCTGAAGATTATCACGGGCTGGGGGTTACCTCCCACGCTACTCAAAACACAGTCCATGCTACCAACTTGTTTACAAGTTGCCTGGTTAATGAGGAGACAGGACAGGATGATCTGGCGATTGTCAGACATGGTGTGAACTCTCCTTATGGTGTAAAGCCGGGCAGTGCACGCTCTGAAGGGGCGCTTAACCGGGCGAAAGAGGTGGTGGTTTCTGCCTTGACCCTGAAACCGGAGCTTCTGGAAAAGGCTTTTCGGGGAGAGGCGGTTACCCTGATGATGACATCCAACAGCCTGTTAACGCCTGACCCGTTCAGGCAGTTGATTGAGCCATCAGGCGACGAAAAGCCGATGCTGGAAGATCAGTTGAACGCATACAAGATGCTTTGTCGAGAACAGCCCGTAACGCTTAAGGTAAGAACTCCAGAGGGGAGGTTAAAGGAAGTTCGAGTGAATCTTGAGTTGATTCCCTTTAACTTTGGTGTAAACAAATTTGCAGTGGATGCGCCTCTGGACGAATTCGGTGGATGGGACTACTCCGACTCCGTCAATAGTAAGGGGTTGAAGCGTTTAGTGGGTTCTACATCCCCCGGCTCGGAAGAAGGGGGGCTGGTTGGACAATGGCTAAATGATCACCCAGGGCATCCAGATGAGGAGGTGGTGCGTACTTTGATGACGCAGGTTCGGGACATATACAGTTCCCGGGCTCATCGGACTCTCCAGGGCGGAGCCTATAAGCTGACGTCCCGGTTAATTGCCCTGACCTGGTTAATGGGCGGGGTTCCCTGTACCAACTGCAAAAGCGGTAAGGATCGAACCAGTATGTCCGTGGCAACGGCGGAGGCACTGATCGCCTATATTCGACTGCATGGCGAAGTACCCGCCTGGAGAGAGGTGGGTGAGGATCAGTCGCACCTGGTGAAGGAGTTTTGTCTTCAGGGGGGGCATCATGAGATACAGCGGATGAATACCGGGGTGCCTGGTTTTAAAATTCAGAAGGAGGTACTGCGGGGGTATGGTATGAACGAATCTGAAATTGCCCAGGTCAGGGGGTTGTCGGATACGGTATCCAGCTGATTTTTACTGGGGATAACAAAAACGCCGCTGGAACGGTCTGCCTGTTTCAGCGGCGATGGTTTTAGTGCAATAAAAACGAATCTTATACTCAAATCTTCAGTGGTTCAGGTTTAAAGGCCTGACTACTGCTCAACCCGGTTTAACAGAAACTCTACCAGCATGGGAACCGGACGACCGGTGGCGCCTTTCTCTTTCCCGGTATTCCAGGCGGTTCCGGCAATATCCAGATGGGCCCAGGGGTAGGCTTCAGCGAACTTCGAGAGGAAGCAGGCGGCGGTGATGGTGCCTGCTGCCCGGCCCCCGATATTGGCCAGATCCGCAAAGTTGCTGTCCAGCTGACGGGTATACTCTTCTCCCATTGGCAGTTCCCAGGCCTGGTCTGCTGCCCGCTTGGAGGCGTTCAGTAGCTCTTCAGCCAGTGGTTCGTTGTTGCTGAGCAGGCCGGTTGTGTGGTGACCCAGGGCAATGATGCAGGCGCCTGTGAGGGTGGCGACATCCACAACCGCTTCGGGCTTGTAGCGCTCGGCATAGGTCAGGGCGTCGCAGAGTACCAGTCGGCCTTCCGCATCGGTGTTCAGGATTTCAATGGTTTTTCCGGACATAGAGGTGACAATATCACCAGGTCGGGTTGCGTTGCCGCTGGGCATGTTTTCAGCGGCGGCCACCATGCCGATGACATTCAGGGGCAGGTCCAGCTCGACAATGGCGTTCATGACCCCGAAAATGCTGGCGGCGCCACACATGTCAAACTTCATTTCATCCATGCCTGCACCGGGTTTCAGGGAGATGCCGCCGGAATCAAAGGTAATGCCTTTACCCAATAGCACCAGGGGTTTGGCTCCCCGTTTGCCATTTTTGAACTCCATGCAGATGAGCTTTGCTTCCTGGTCAGAACCGGCGCTGACCGAGAGCAGAGAACTCATGCCCAGATCCGCCATCTGCTTTTCTGTGAGTACTTTGGTGGTCAGTTTGGCGTGCTGTTTTGCCAGAGTTTTGGCTTCGCTGGCCAGGTAGGTTGGGTGACAAACATTTCCAGGCAGGTTGCCCAGCGTTCTGGCGACATTACGGCCTCTGCCGATGGCCTGTCCCTGGGTGATGGCGGTCTTGACGGTTTCTGCTGATTTGCGGTCCGCCAGCAGGGTGATTTTTTTCAGGGGAGAAGGCTTGCCGTCGTCGTTTTTAAACTGGTTGAACTGATAGAGCTGATATTCGAAGGTTTCCACCAGTTGTCGTGCAGTCCAGAGAAGATCCCGGTCTTTGACCTGCAGGTCTTCGATCACAATAGTGGCTTCACGGGCATTGCTGTTCTTCAACTGGCTTACCAGGTTGCTGGCCAGTTTTTTGAAGGTCTTATCGGTCAGGGCGGCCTCTTTGTCACCCAGAGCAACCAGCAGCAGACGCTCACAGGGGGCTTCAGGCACATGGTGGAGCAGCAGCGAATGACCCGGCTTGAATGTCAAATCACCCCGTTTGAGCAGAGAACTCACGTACCCTTTGCTCAAGGAGTCCAGGGCCACTGTGGCGGCGGGCTGCGTTTTTTTATGAGCCCCTGCCACCAGGCAAGCTGTTTTCTGCTTTTCAGCGGCACCACTTTTTACAACGAATTCCATAATCACTCCAGGAGGACAATTCATCCAGATTCATGGATAATAATAGGTTTCAGCTATTTCAACCAGACTGTCAGGTAGCATGCCTTTTATTATTTTTCGATATCTGTCCAGGCAAGTGCTGCAGGTCATGCTTGCGGTTACGTCTGTTGTCCTGTTGATTATTATGAGCGGGCGTTTTGTTAATTATCTGGCCCAGGCGGCGTCAGGCTCTCTTAAGGCCGAGTTTCTGTTTGCCATCATGGGATACAGGATTCCGGAATTCCTGGTGATGATTCTTCCCCTGGGCCTGTTTCTGGGCATTATTCTTTCCTATGGCAGGCTCTATGTTGACAATGAAATGACCGTGCTCAGTGCCTGTGGGCTCAGGCGGGGGCGGCTGTTACTGATGACTTTGTTCCCGGCGCTGCTGGTAATGGCGCTGGTGGCGCTGTTAAGCCTGGTTGTGGCGCCTATGGGCATCCAGAAAGTGGAAACCATTTTCTCAGAGCAGGATGCCCTGACGGAATTCGATACCCTGGTTCCCGGGCGATTCCAGAAAATAGGCAGCGGTGTTCGGGTGACTTATGCGGAGCAGTTGACCAACGATCGCCAGCAAATGAATCAGGTGTTTATCGCCAACCGGAATGTCAACAGTAACAACCTTGGCGCCATGACGTTGTTGCTGGCGGATAATGCCCGGATTGATGCCCGGCCGGGTGAGGACAGCAAGCGTTATTTGATTCTGGGCGACGGCTATCGCTATGACCTGACCCCGGGCGTGCTGCAGATGCGGGAAGTTGAATTCGGCACCTATGGCATCCAGATGATTGAACGGAACCCAAGAAAAGAGGTTAGCCGTGAACAGGCGCTTCCCACATCGACGCTGATGGACTCGGATTCGCTCACTCATATTGCCGAATTGCAGTGGCGGATCTCATTGCCCCTGCTGATCCCCATTATTGTGCTGATGGCTTTGCCTCTGGCAAGGGTTAACCCCCGGCAGGGCCGGTATGTGAAGTTGCTTCCGGGAATTCTGATGTATCTGTTTTACCTGGCCCTGTTGATCAGTGCCCGTGGAGCAGTGGACGATGGGCGTTTGTCGCCCATGATCGGACTCTGGGGGGTTCACGGCTTGTATCTGTTGATTGCCCTGACACTTTACTTTTATGAGCCGGTCAAGCTGGCGGTGGCCCGTCGTATGTCTGGAAGCAGGGGGGCAGGGAATGCGTAAACTGGATCGGTATATATCTCTGAATGTGCTGGCATCAACCGTTGTTGTTTTGTTGGTGCTGGTCTTTCTGGAAGGGCTGTTTTCATTTCTCGGGCAGCTGGATGATGTGCAGGGCAACTATCAGACCTTGGACGTGTTTATCTACACCCTGCTGATGACGCCCAAAAAAATCTATGAGCTGATTCCCGTGTCGGCCCTGGTGGGCTGCCTGGTCGGGTTGGGTTCACTGGCCTCCAACAGTGAGCTGGTGGTGATGAGGGCGGCCGGGGTCTCCCTCTGGCGCATGCTGGTGGCAGTCATGAAGCCGGCATTGTTGTTGATTCTGGTGGGTGTTCTGCTTGGGGAGTACCTGGCGCCCATGTCAGAACAGGTGGCTGAAACCCGTCGGGCCATTGCCCGTTCAGCGGATGGCTCATACTCCGGTGAAGGAGTCTGGCACCGGGAAGGCAATGAGTTCATGTACTTTAATGCTGTGGAGCCCAATGGTGTGCTCTATGGTGTCAGCCGTTACCGGTTCGATGACCAGATGAAGTTGCAAGAGAGCTCTTTTGCCAGACGTGCGATTTTTCAAGGGGACCACTGGCTGTTGGAAAATGTCAGAACCAGTCGTCTGGTGGATGGCAAGTACGTCACTGAGGAATCGTTGATAGAGCCGTGGGACACCAGTTTGACCACTACGCTTTTGAAAGTGGTGGTGGTGAAACCGGAAGCCCTCCCCATCACCGGGCTGCTGGCCTACACCCGTTATCTTGGGGAGCAGGGGCTGGATGCGGGTGAATACGACCTTGCCTTCTGGACAAAGGTGCTTCAGCCATTGTCCATTCTCTCTCTTGTGCTGGTGGGTATCTCGTTTGTTTTTGGACCGCTTCGCTCAGTGAGCATGGGGTTGAGGATTTTCTCCGGGGTGATTACCGGTGTCGTATTCATGATTGTCCAGAATCTGATGGGGCCTTCCAGCCTGGTGTTTGGTTTTCCACCGGTATTATCGGTACTGATCCCCGTTTTGATCTGCCTGGTCATTGGCTCCTGGTTGCTCAGAAAGGCAGCATGATAAAGCTTTTTGCTGCGAAAAATCCTGACTGCCCCCTGCTTTTTCAAGCAGAGGGTTGTCTTTGTTTTTGAGGGAAAAACGGATGCTTCAGGAATAGTAGCGACGCTGCCTCTGGCGTTGCTGTGGTGACTGCTGCCTGACCGGGCAGTACTCCCTGCAGGGTTGCAGGTTGTTCTGATGGCTCTGTAGGCGATACAGGGCTTCTTTCAGCTGACAGATAAACTGCTCAAAAATTTGGGTGTTCATACAACCTGTCTCACTTTTATCCGCGAAAAAAAGTTTGTGCACTCGTTCTTCACAGGGGGGAGTGACGCAAACCGTTTTTCTTTCGCTGTGTGCATTTGAATCAGTAACAGGGTTGGAAGGAGCTTGTGAAACAGGCCTGAGTGATCAGGGCTTTTCGGGTAGCAGTGATCCAACCCTCGGCTCCAGTTTAATTTGAGATAGGTAAAAATACCAACATTTATTTCGGAAAATCCAGTGTTGGGTTGGCATCTCTTGAGTGGCGCGCTCTCCCATACAGTTGCTTATTTGGGTAGAAGAACGGTCCGGGTGGATGAGCTGATGTCCTGCCAGCTTCTTTTCTGCTGATCCATCAATACCCAGAGCAGTCCTATGCCTGCCAATGCCAGGGAAAAGAAAGCGGTGGTGAAGCGAATCAGGGTTTGCAGGGGGGTGACGGATGCTCCGGAGGGGTTGATGATTTTTATTCGCCAGGCCTGCATGCCCAGTGTCTGTCCCGACCGGGTCCAGAAAAAACCAAAAAAGCCGTATATAGTAACGAGCAGTACCCCATAAAAGGGCAGTCCATCCAGGGTGTGCCCCTGCTGGGTCATCTGCATTAACTGTCGTTCACCGTAAATCAGTATCTGAATGCCCAGATTGATAAAGGCAACCAGAAATACCAGAGCCAGAACCAGCAAGGAGTCGTACAACATGGCGGCAACCCGACGCCAGAGTGGCGCAGGTGGGTGACTGACCTTTTCCATTGAAATCCTGTATTTATTCATCGTTCGCGAGAATTTTAACAATAAATATCAGAGTATCCCAGACAGGGCTGTTGTAACTGTTTTGTAAACACTGTTTAGGCGGATCGGCTTTTTTTTCCCGGCTATTTTGCATAGTATGCGTGCCTGCTGTGTAAAGACGGGTAAATGACAGTTGAAGCGTGTAGTGGTGACCGGGATGTCGGCATTGACTCCAATCGGTAACGAATGGGGTGAGGTTTATCAGCACCTTCTCAAAGGGGAGAGCGGTATTGTCTTCAAGGAGGAGTGGCTTGATATTGAAGGCATAGGAAGCTTTCTTGCTGCACCGGTTGAGTTGGGGGCCATTGATCACCTGCCTCGCAAGGTATTGAGAAGCATGAGTCGTGTTTCTCACATTGCTGCTGATACTGCCGGCAGAGCCCTCTCCCAGAGTGGACTGCACCTCAACGAAATGGATCTGGAAAATGTAGGCATTGCTTACGGCTCCTCCTTTGGCTCCTCCCACCAACTCCCTGTATTCGGGAATGTCCTCGCCAGGCGCAAAGTCAGAGGGATCTCTCCCACTGCATATGTTCAACTTATGAGTCATACGGCAGCGGTCAATTTGAGCCTGTTGCTTGGTATTAAAGGACGGCTATACCCTGCCAGTTCAGCCTGTGCCTCGGGGGGGCAGGCCATAGGCTATGCCTATGAAGCCATCCGTCATGGAGTTCACCCGGTGATGATAGCGGGCAGTGCTGAGGAGCTGTCGCCGGTACAGGTGGCCGTTTTTGACTCGTTTTATGCAGCCTGTCGTGCAAAAGAAAATCCTGCAGGGGCTGCAAAACCTTTTGCCACTGACCGGGATGGCCTGGTGGTTGGCGAAGGTGGGGCTACCCTGGTGCTTGAGGACCTGGAGCATGCCCGGCGTCGAGGGGCTCCTGTTCTGGCTGAATTGGTGGGGTTTGCCACCAATATGGATGGCAGCCATGTGGTTCGCCAGGATGTTTCCATGATGAAGAGAGTGATGGAAAAGGCACTGGATTCAGCTGCTATTCAGCCTGGACAGATAGGCTACATCAATGCTCATGCTGCAGGCACACAAGGAGATGCTGCAGAAGCCGAAGCGATTCGTCAGGTGTTTGGTGACAGAGTGCCTGTGGCCAGCAGTAAAGGTCATATTGGGCATGCCCTGGGAGGCTGTGGCTCCATAGAAGCCTGGCTTACGGTTCAGATGATGAATCAGGGATGGTTTGCTCCGACCCTGAACCTGGAAAGCGTAGCTGAAGATTGCAAAGGGCTGGCTCATGTGGAACCGGGTGGCCTGGCCCAGTCCTGTGAGTATGTCATGACCAATAATTTTGCGTTTGGTGGTGTCAACGTTTCACTGATATTCCAGCGCTGGTCCTAGCAGCCTCGTGGAATGGAGTGCCGAAGCCCTGTGGTTGGGCACCCCATATGCGCAGTCAGGCACGCCTGTTTTTTTACTTTTCCACCGTATATACGACAACCAGATTGATGCCGGGTGTGCCGGTATTCATTGCTCATGGTGGTCTACCGAAGCGCTTAAGGTGGAGTGTTTAAAAATTGCTCGAGCAGATAAGGCTTTACGCAGTTTGTAGGGCGGTTCTGTCTAGTGACAGGGTAGTGAGTGGTGGTTAGAATGGCCTACGTATTTCTACTGTCGTTTAATATTGGTGTCCTGCATTGATCATAGCCTTCGTAACCAGGGCGTGCGGCAGACTGTTTTTTTGAGTGTAACCAGAGTGTTGCTGGAGTTCATTGGAGTTGAGTTTGTACAACCAGGAAGAAAAGATCAGCGCTGTAGAAGCAATCTCCCGTGCCCAGAAAATTGCTTACGCTCCCATTATGTTTCAGGCGGCGAGGCTGCTTTGCAAGTTTGGCATCCTGGCTGAAATCGAAGCCGCTGGCGATGAAGGTAAAACGCTTTGTGAGCTGGTGGAAGCGACCGGAATATCCGCTTATGGCGTCGATGTGTTGTTGTCCATGGGGCTCAGTGCAGAACTCGTTTATAAAAAAGACGATCGGTTTGTGATCACTAAAACGGGCTACTTTCTGCTGACGGATGAGATGACCCGGGTCAATATGGCCTTCACTCACGATGTCTGTTATCAGGCCATGTTCCACCTTGAGGCGTCCATTAAAGAGGGGCGGCCAGCGGGGCTTAAGGTCTTTGGTGACTGGGATAACCTCTATCAGGGGCTGACCCGACTGCCGGAACCTGCAAGGAGCAGCTGGTATGAGTTTGACCACTTTTACTCGGACGGTGCCTTTGGGGATGCCCTGAAACAGGTTTTTGAAGATAAGCCCGCCACCCTGTTCGATGTGGGAGGGAATACTGGAAAGTGGTCACTGGCCTGCGCCCGCTATGACCAGCAGGTGCAAATTCGCTTGCTGGATTTGCCTGAACAGCTGGAGGTGGCCGGACAAAGAATTCATCAAGCGGGTTTTTCGGATCGGATTAAAGGCTATGCCATCAACCTTCTGGACGAAACTCATCCATTCCCTGGCCAGGCGGATGTGATCTGGATGAGCCAGTTTCTTGACTGCTTCGCCCCACAAGAGATTGTCAGCATTCTGACCCGTGCCTCTGCTGCCATGACCGCAGACAGCTCCCTGTACATTATGGAGACGCTCTGGGACCGGCAGACATTTGAAGCGGCCTCGTACAGCCTCAATGCCACGTCTCTCTATTTTACGGCAATTGCCAACGGGAACAGCCGAATGTACGGGCAGGAGGAATTGGTGAACCTCATTCATCAGTCCGGACTGGAGGTAGAGCGCCAGACCGATGGCCTCGGATTCTGCCACACCCTGTTCAAATGTCGTCTTTCCAGAGCCTGATTGCACGGGGGCCATCCTATGAAAAACGGTTTTGACGGCTTTGAGGGTTTTGAGATTGCCCGCTGGGATGCCTGTTGTGGAAGCATACGCTCCCAGGAGGACTGGCAGGGGGTGTTGATGAAGCCGCTTGAGGGAATACCCAATGAGGCCGTTAAGCCTGATCTCATGGCCACACCTGAATGCCTTTATCTGTCGACCCGGCAGAGAAGGCGATTGAGCTCCATCAGCAAGATGGCGCTGGATGTTGCCTTTGGTTGTGGTGCTGCGGAAGCCGAAGTGCCTGTGGTATTTGCCTCTCGGCGGGGAGAGGTGAGACGGATGGCACGTTTGCTGGAAGCTATTTGCTCCGGGGAGGAGGCTTCACCCACGGACTTCAGTCTGTCTGTGCACAATACGGCCTCAGGGCTTTTGTCCATTCAAACAGGCAATGAACGGCCCTCCACTGCTGTTTCATCGGGTCATGACTCTCTTACAGCAGGATTGATTGAAGCGATAGCCCAACTGAGCTCCGGACTGGGGCAGGTGTTACTGGTGGCTTTTGAAGACCGGATGCCGGATGTGTATCAGGCATTCTCAGAAGAGGATGAATACCCGGTCGCCGCCGCTTTTCTGCTTAAGGCTGGGGGGGCAATGACTTTGGCCATAGAGCCCGTTGTCTCTAATGAAACTGCAAATGTTCGCCCTGGCTCGATGTTCACTCAGCTGACGGCTTTGATTGACGTTTTGATTCACGATGAGAACGGCCAGCGCAATGCGGTAATAACGGGGGAGCGGCTTCGGTGTACAGTGACTCTGGGCTAAAGACCGGCCCGGTTACCCGGACAAAACGGGCAAAACAGGTATTGCTCATGAACATCAGGCGCCTGGCCACCGGTTTCAGTTTTCTGGTGTTTGGTCTTGGGGCCCTAGACCTGGCATTTGTCGTATTTCCCGTGATCATGTTGACCACAACCTGTGCTGATAAAAGGCGACTGAGAATCCAGCGGGCCATCAGCTGGAATTTCCGGCTTTTTCTGAGGTTGATTCAGTGGCTGGGAGTGATGCGGCTGCAGTTGGAAGGGGTTGAACGTTTACGGGAAGATCAGGGGGTTCTGATCATTGCCAACCACCCAACCCTGATTGATGTAGTGGTTCTGATGGCGTTTCTGGGGGATGTGGACTGCGTGGTGAAGGAGGGGCTGAACCGGAATCCTTTTCTCTACAGAATTGTCCGTGCTGCCGGTTACATCACCAACTCAGGCCCTGAGCATTTGATCAGGGACTGCCAGGACCGCCTGGAACAGGGGCGTAACCTGATCATTTTTCCAGAAGGGACCAGAACACAGCCAGGCTGCAGTCCTCACTTTCAAAGAGGGGTTGCACGGGTAGCGATTCAATCCGGGTGCCGGATCCGGCCCGTGTACCTCGACTGTTCGCCGGGCACTCTGGCAAAAGGGCAGCGCTGGTATGACATTCCGGAACGCCCTTTCGTCTTCAGCCTGTGGGTGGGAGATCTGATGGATGTCTCTCCCTGGCGGTCAGACCTTATGTCCGTTTCAATCGGCAGTCGAAGGCTGACACAGTTTTTAGAGCAACATTTTATACAGAATATTCAGACAGTTTGTCCTGAAAAAGTCTGAGGTTATGGCTGAACTTATGGAAAAACCGATGGAGCAAGAAGTGACTGAACTCAAGCAGGAGTTGAAAGAACTCATTATCTCGTCTCTGGACCTGGAGGATGTCAGTGTGGATGACATTGGTGATGATGAGCCTTTGTTTGTGGAGGGGCTTGGCCTTGACTCCATTGATGCCCTGGAGCTGGGGGTGACCATAAAAAGGAAGTACCAGGTTCGGCTGGATGCGAATTCAGCGGATAACAAAAAGCACTTTGCTTCCATTAACAGCCTGGCCGCCTTTATCCAGTCTGAAGCGGCCTGAAGCGCCCTTGAAATAACCGTGATTCAGGACAATCCATGAATAAAGACGACATTCTTTCAGAACTGAAAACGATTCTTGAAGACCATTTTGAAATAGAGCCTCAGGCGGTTACCCTTGACGCGCATTTATACCAGGATCTGGATCTGGACAGCATCGATGCTGTCGATCTGGTGGTGGCCCTGCAGGGGCTGACTGGGAAGAAGATCAAGCCGGAAGAATTCAAGGCGGTTCGAACTGTATCGGATGTGGTTGAGGCAACCGAAAGCCTGTTGGCTGCCTGACCATGAGATGCCAACTGCCATGAAAAAAAGCCTGCCGTTTATTCTTGCTCTGGTGGTAGCTGTTTACCCAGTGATTGTTTACTTCGGGCTGGAGAACCTGCCGGTAAGGGGGCTGGCTGTTTTTTTTCTGGTGCTGTTCGGGTTCAGGTTATTGCTTTCGAAAATGCCTGTAGCGAAAGAAAAAACAGGCGCTCAGGTGCTTGGGCGAATCACCGTGCCCGGGGCTGTGTGTGGGCTCAGTATGGCTACGCTGTCATTGATGTTTGACAGTGACAGGGCGCTTCTCTTTTATCCGGTTCTGGTCAACGCCACCGGGTTGGCTGTGTTTGGCTGGAGTCTGTTGAATCCCCCCAGTATGATCGAAAGCTTTGCCCGGCTTATGGACCCGCACTTTGCTGATGACGCTTTTCCTGAAGAAGCGGTGGCTTACACCCGCGCAGTCACCTGGCTCTGGTGTGGTTTTTTTGTAGTGAATGGGCTTATTGCTCTGTGGACTGCCATGAGTGGCGATAGAGAAGTATGGCTGTTATACAACGGCTTTCTGTCGTATGTGGCAATGGGCTTCCTGCTGGGAGGTGAGTGGATGTATCGCAAGTGGGTACTTAAAGTTTGATACAGGATGCAGTAAATCCAGCTCAAGTAAACCGGGCTTCAGTCACTCCTGGGGGGCTCTCTCTCCGGCAGTTGTCTCTCTGGTTGTCACAAGAGCCGTCATCTTTTCCAGGGGCTGCTGATCAATCCGTGCTACTGGAGGCTGAAGGACTCTGTGATCGAAAGACCTTCATGGCCCAGGTGGCCGGTCTGGCAGAGACTTTATGCCATCGCCCGGAACAGGACTGGGTTCTGGTGAGTCGTGATTGTGGGCTGTTTATCCGGGGACTGCTGGCATTGATTTTCTCCGGAAAAACCATTTACCTCCCGGCCAACGGTCAGCCAGGTACTCTGAAGGAGCTTCAGCCACTGACCCAGGCCCTGTTGACCGATGATTCAACGTTGAAAGAATCAACGGATGACTCAACTTTCCAGCTTCTCATGAGTAAAGACCGTTTATCCGGGCAAGGCTCGCACAGTCCGCTGGATGCAGAAAAGGTAAAACAGGCTGCCATTGTATTCTATACCTCCGGCTCCAGTGGTCAGCCGAAACCCGTTGTCAAACAAATCGCCCAGCTTGAACATGAAATCCAGGCTCTGGAGCTGCAGTGGGGTTCAGTCCTGGAAGGGGCTGTGGCTCTGTCCTGTGTGGCTCATCAACATATTTACGGAGTGTTGTTCAGAGTGCTCTGGCCGTTACTCTGTGGTCGGCTCATCGACACCCGGCAGTATGAATATCCGGAACAATTGATTGCCAGCACAGCCACTCACCCTGTGGTTAAGGTGATTGCTTCTCCGGCACAGCTGGACCGCCTCCCCCTGGAGCTGGACTGGTCTGCAGTTCAATCTTCCAGAGTGAGGGTTTTCTCCTCGGGTGCCCCTCTTTCCCCTGCAGGGGCTGCCAACGCCCATCAGTGTTTCGGTGTTTTGCCTTTTGAGGTCCTGGGCAGTACGGAAACCGGAGGTGTTGCCTGGAGGCAGCAGCAGCCGGGGCAGACATCCGGCTGGAAGCCATTACCCGGGGTTCGGGTGTCCTTTGAACAGCCCTCTATATCCCCAGACATGGAACAGGAGCTACTCAAGGTATACTCCCCCTGGCTGGAACAACCCGGTGAGGGATACCAGATGGCGGATAAAGCCCGGCCTTTAGATAACGGCGGGTTTCTGCTGGAGGGCAGGGCTGATCGCATTGCCAAAGTGGAAGGCAAGCGGGTTTCCCTGACTGAAATAGAGAAACGGCTGTGTTTCAGTGGGCTGATCACGGAAGCCTGCGCCCTGGAAATCAAGGGTAAGCGCTCTGTGGTGGGTGTCGTAGCAGTGCTTTCGGTAAAAGGACAGTCACTATTAGACGAGCGCGGCCGACTGTTTTTGACCCGGGCTCTAAGGAAGGAGCTGGCCGACTTTTTTGATGGGGTGGTTCTGCCTCGAAAATGGCGTTTTCCTTCTGCCCTGCCCGTCAATCAGCAGGGCAAGCGGGTTTATGGGGAGCTGGTTCAACTGTTTGAGCCTGACAACTGTTTATAAAGGCCATTGCTATGAAAGCCATTCTTGAACCTTTAATACGGCAGGTTGAATCTTCCCCGGAGCAGGCCATTCTGACTCTGTTTGTGCCGGAAGAACTCTTTTATTTTAAAGGGCACTTTCCAGGGCACCCTGTCTTGCCAGGCGTTGTCCAGACCGACTGGGCTATTACCTATGGTGCCCGGTTCCTGGGGCGGTCGACTCAAATTAAGCGGCTGGAAGTGATTAAATTTCAGAACCTGATTCAGCCAGATACCACCCTGGAGTTGAAGTTGAACCTCAAGGCCAGTGGCAAGATGACCTTTGCCTATGGCTGCGGCGGCCAGATGATGTCTTCCGGAAGAATTGTTTACCGGGAGGCGCCATGACCTTCAGGCCTTGTGCAGTGATCCCGGTTTATAACCACCATGAGACTCTGGCCTTCGTGCTGGACTCTCTGAAACATCATGACCTGCACTGCATCGTTGTGGACGATGGCAGCAATGACCTGACCCGACAGACACTGGAGGTTTTGTCTGAGTCCCTGGATCATGTCACATTATTCCGGTTGAGCTGGAACCAGGGCAAAGGCGCCGCAGTGATGGAAGGCCTGATGCGTGCCCGGGAACTGGGGTTTACCCATGGGGTTCAGGTGGATGCGGATGGGCAACATGACTGTAATGCGTTACCTGCTTTGCTGAAAGAGGCCAGACAGCACCCGGAAGACCTGATTAACGGCAGTCCGGTATACGACGCAACCGTTCCCCGTTCCCGGCTCTATGGTCGCAAAGTGACCCGATTCTGGGTCTGGATAGAAACGCTGTCCTTTGACATCAGCGATGCGATGGTGGGCTTCCGGGTATATCCACTGGCGTCAACCTGTGGCCTGATTGAGCAGACCGACCTGACCCGGCGCATGGACTTTGATATTGAGATTATTGTCCGGCTGTTCTGGCAGGGGCTTGGGGTTCGCTCCGTTCCGGTCAAAATTGTTTATCCGGAAAACGGTGTCTCACACTTTGATGCATTAAGGGATAACATCCGGATCAGTTTGCTCCACAGTCGTCTGTTTTTCGGCATGTTAAAACGGGTGCCAACCCTGCTGAAAAGACATCGCCGTTCCGAGCGTCACTGGTCTGATATTCAGGAGAGAGGCGCTGAAGCGGGCATCCGGTTGATGTTGTCCACCTATCGGTTGTTAGGGCACAGGGTCTTTTCCTGGTTGCTGGTGCCTGTAATGGTTTACTTTTTTGCCACGGGCCGAAGTGCCCGTCGAGCCTCTCGGGACTATCTGGAAAAACTCCATCGGTTTTACCCTGACTGCCTCCCGGCATTACCAGGCTCTGGTCTTTCTTTTCGGCATTTTCTCTCTTTCGGTCATACGCTGGCGGATCGGTTTGCCGCCTGGTCCGGCCAGTTGACCCTTGACCAGCTGGATATACAGGGCCAGGAGGCTCTGGATGAAAAGCTTTCTGCTGGTCAGGGCGTTGTGCTGCTGGTTTCACATCTTGGCAACATCGAGATGTGCCGGGCTCTTGCCAGAGTGAAAACCGATGGGGCCCCATTAACGGTCAATGTCCTGGTACATACCCGTCATGCGCCGGCTTTCAATAAAATATTGAAAGAGGTTAACCCTCAGGCAGTGGTTAATCTGGTACAGGTAAGCGATATTGGCCCTGATACCGCCATCATGCTCAGCGATAGGCTAGACAGAGGTGAGATGGTGGCCATTGCCACAGATCGTATGCCCCCGGGAGAGGCAGCAGGTGCTGTTTCAGAAAGCGCTGTTTCAGAAAAAGCTGTCTCAGGAAAAGAGATCAAAGCAGACTTTCTCGGGGAACCCGCCTGTTTTCCGTCAGGCCCCTTTATTCTTGCCTCTTTGTTGCGTTGTCCGGTGTTCACGTTGTTCTGTACCCGTCAGGACAATGGCCGCTTTTTGCTGGATATAGCCCCTTTTGCAGACCCCCTGAGCCTGCCCCGGAAGCACCGGCAGGCTGCCCTTGAAACGTCGGTAGCCAGATATGCCCGGCGGTTGCAGAGCGCCTGCAGGCGCTCTCCCCTTGAGTGGTTTAATTTTTTTGATTTCTGGCGTCCCACCGGAGTGAGTGAATGACATCCTATGAGCCCCCTTATAAAAACACCCTGAAGCAGTCCACAAAAGAGTCCATAAAAGAGTTCCCCAGGGAAACCTGGCTGGAAGAACAAACCGTGATTTTAGGCCAGGGACGTCTGACCATAGAAGACATTAATGCGGTAGCCAGAGGGGAGCGCTTCTGCACGCTGAGTGATGACCCAGCATTTCGTGAAAAAATCCACCGGGGGACGGCGTTTCTGGACCGCCTGCTGGCGGAAGAGGGCGTTATTTATGGTGTAACCACTGGTTATGGCGACTCCTGTACGCGGGCCGTTCCGGTTGAGTTGGCCAATGAACTGCCCCTGCATCTTACCCGTTTCCACGGCTGTGGTCTGGGACGTTACCTGGATGAGTGTCAGGCCCGGTCGGTGATGGCCACACGGCTGACGTCGTTAACACAGGGCGTGTCCGGTGTCAGTGAAGCGCTGCTGGAAAGGATGGTTCAGCTGATGGATCTGGGTATTCTTCCGGTCATTCCGGAAGAGGGATCGGTAGGTGCCAGCGGCGACCTCACCCCCCTTTCCTACATTGGGGCCATGCTGGTGGGTGAGCGTAACGTCTACTACCAGGGTGAAATAAGAGCCACCGAAGGCGTCTACGCTGAACTGGGAATTGAGCCTCTGGCGCTCAGGCCCAAAGAAGGCCTGGCTCTGATGAACGGGACTGCCGTGATGACGGCACTGGCCTGCGAAGCCTTTGGTCGCGCTGAATACCTGGCGAAACTCTGTGCCCGGATTACCTCGCTGGTGACTCTGGCCATGAAAGGCAATGCCAACCATTTCGACGAAAAACTATTTGCCGTGAAACCTCATCCGGGACAAATCGAGATTGCCGGGATGATCCGTGGTGACCTGGAGCAGAAAGTCTCTCCAAGGAACTCAAACCGGCTTCAGGACCGATATTCGATCCGTTGTGCGCCTCACATTATTGGCGTGCTCCAGGACAGCCTGCCCTGGATGCGGGGCTTTATTGAGAACGAACTGAACAGTGCCAACGATAATCCGATCATTGATGGCGAGGGGGAGCATGTTCTCCATGGCGGCCATTTCTATGGTGGACACATCGGTTTTGCCATGGACGCCATGAAGAATGCGGTGGCCAACCTGGCGGACCTGATGGACCGGCAGATGGCGCAGTTGATGGATACCAAGTTTAATAATGGACTGTCGTCTAATCTGTCCGGGGCTACCGGTGAGAGAGCCCCCATTAATCATGGCTTCAAGGCGGTTCAGATCGGTATTTCGGCCTGGACTGCAGAAGCGCTGAAGCAGACCATGCCTGCCAGTGTGTTTTCCCGTTCCACTGAGTGTCATAACCAGGACAAGGTGAGTATGGGGACCATTTCCGCCCGGGATTGCCTGCGGGTATTGCAGTTAACGGAACAGGTGGCAGCGGCCTCTCTGCTGGCGGTTCACCAGGCCATCGAGTTGAGACTACGATCCGGTGAGATTGACCGGCAAGCCCTCAACCCGGATCTGATTCGTCAGCACGATCAGGTGATGTCGGACTTCCAGTTTGTGACGGAAGACCGGCCGCTGGAAGCGGATCTACGCCGATACATTGATCGGATTCAGCAACAGCACTGGTCGCTCTATTGACCTGCGGCCAACTCTCTGGAAAAGAAAATGAACGACAGGATATCGGAATCCGTTGAGATCCAGGTGCCCTTCCATGATGTGGATATGATGGAGGTGGCCTGGCATGGACACTACCTGAAATATTTCGAAGTGGCTCGCTGTGCCCTGCTGGATCGTATTGACTACAACTATGGAGAGATGAAAGCCTCCGGCTATGCCTGGCCGGTAGTGGATATTCGGGTGAAATACGTTCGCCCGGCCCGGTTTGGCCAGACTCTAAGGGTTACGGTCAGTGTTGTCGAATATGAAAATCGACTGGTGCTGGATTATCTGGTACAGGATTCGGTCAGTGGTGAAAAGCTGACCCAGGGCCGGACCACCCAGGTGGCGGTCTCTATTGCAACCGGTGATTTACAGTTGGTCTCTCCCTCAGCGCTTTTGGAAAAGGTGGAACAGGAGAGGGTGCCAGCATGAGCAGTGGCCTGAAAAAAGTCGGTGTAGTGCTTCTTTCACTGATCCCTTTGATGTCCTGGTCTATGGCTTTTGCACACTCCATTCAAAGCACCGATCAGAGCGTCGATCAAAGCGCAAATGAAAGTTCAGTTCAGGGCAGCTTACAGACAGTGTTAAAGCCATTTTCCCGGGTTCAGGTGATTTCCGGTCAGTTTGAGCAGCAGAAAAACAGTCCGATACTTTCTCGTCCATTTGTGTCCAGTGGTCGTTTTCTTTCCGTGAGGAACCGGGGGCTTTTATGGGAAACGGTGAAGCCTGCGTCCTCACGTTTACTGATGACACCGGGAAAGATGGTCCAGGAAGTGGCGGGCAGGAAAAATGTGTACCAGGCAACGGGCTCAGCCTATGATGGCCTGGCTCTGCTGCTGCCAGCTCTGCTTGAAGGGGATGAGGCCCTGTTGCACCGCTATTTTTCTGTTGATGTCAGGCTTCCCGATAAAAACAGCGATAACGGCTGGGTGCTTGAACTGGTACCACTGAGCTCAAAACTGACTGATCTGGTGCAGTCTGTCTCCGTATATGGGGAGGCGGAAGCACTGAAGAAGCTGGAGCTGACGGGGGCGGGTGGTGATACAACACGCATCCGGTTTGATGAGGTCATAATGAGTAATGAGGCGCCGGATGTTGCACAACTCCAGCCGTTTGAGCAGGACGGATAACAGTTACTTATCCCGGGGGCTTATGCTCTGGGGCCTGATGATGGTACTCATTCTTTCTCTGGCGGCGTGGATGACCTGGCAGCAGGGAGGGTCTCGCCTTTCCACTGACCTGTTGCAGTTGATGCCGGCCACCGAACAGGATCCCGCCTCGGAGATGGCGGCTGATCGGTTTACCCGGAATTTCAGTCAGCGGGTGACCTTTATGCTGTCCTCTGCCTCCCGGGATTCGGCCAGGCAGGCGGCATCCGATCTTGAAAGAAGGCTTGCAGGGACGCCTGTTTTTGAGGAGCTGGTATTCCGTATTAAGCCTGAGCTTTGGGATAATATAGCCCGCTACTATTACCCCCATCGATTTCAATTGCTCAGTGCCTCTCAGCGGTCAATGTCCGATCACCAGTTGGGCGAGCAGCTGGTTGAGAATAGCCTGAATTCATTGGCCGGTCCCATGGGGATGTTAAACAGTGGGCAGCTGATCAGTGACCCGTTGTTGTTAATGCCGGGCTGGTTTCGCTCACTGCAGGGCTCCAACAGTGATCTGAAGCTGGACGAAGGCATCCTGGCGAAACAGTCTTCCGATCAATATCAGTTGATGATGACCGGATTGCTGGAAGAGGGTGTTCTCACCCTGTCCAGACAAGCCTTCATTGTCAATGCTCTCAATGAAGCCATGAACCGGACCCGTTCAGCCCATCCGGAGGTCACCATTGTGGCCAGCGGTCTGATTTTTCATGCCCAGGCCGGGGCGGATTCTGCAAGAGCGGAGGTCAGCACCATCGGTGTCGGTTCACTACTGGGCATAGTGCTCCTGATTCTCTCGGTGTTCCGGAGTATACGTCCTCTGTTGCTCTGTCTGATGTCGATAGCTACTGGCATTCTGGCGGGTTATCTGGCGACAGTGGCTGTGTTTGAAACCGTCCATGTGATGACGCTGGTGTTTGGGGCGAGCCTGATTGGCATTTCCATTGATTATACCTTCCACTACCTGGTGGAGTGGCAGCGGCAGGGTAAACAGTGGCAACCCCTTGCCGGGCTGAAGCATATCTTGCCGGGCATCACCCTGGGGCTGTTGACCAGCCTGCTGGGCTATGTGCCCATGCTGATGACGCCGTTCCCGGGTCTTCAACAGATGGCAGTGTTTTCCTGTGTGGGCCTGACCGTTGCCTGGGTGACCGTGGTGCTGGCCTACCCCCGATGGCTTAAAGGCTGCTTTCGTGCTTCACCTGGAAGGAAAGGAGGCCGGTGGCTTGAATGCTGGGCTGACGTTTTCTGGTCTGGGTGGTGTCGGCTGTTTACCGGCCGTCGCCTGATCTTAACGGCCAGTGTTGCTCTCCTGTTGCTTGGGGGGCTGATGAAGCTGACGGTGAATGATGATATCCGGCAGCTGCAGAAACGCTCGTCTGCTCTGGAGTGGGCTGATCAGCAGGTAAAAGATATGCTGGGGGATGTGGGTGATGGGCGTTTTTTTCTGGTGTACGGTGACAGTGAACAATCGCTGCTTGAACGGGAAGAGGCTCTGGATAAACAGCTTGATCTATGGGTGAACCTTGGTGAGCTGTCCGGGTACCAGTCGGTTTCCAGGTTAATGCCTTCTATCCGGTCCCAGCAGGAGAGTTATGACAAGCTCGCTGCTATTTACCAGAATCAGCTGCCGGATTTATGGCAGCGGTTGGGGATCAATGAAGCTGCTCAGGCTGCTGCCCATTCTGCCTTTGCTGAAGGAAACCACCAGTGGATTCGTCCGGAGGAGTGGCTGGGCAGTGATGCTGCCAGCCTTTATGGCTATCTCTGGCTGGGGGCCATCGGGGGGCGTTATTACTCTGCGGTGGTGATTCAGGGGGCAGATGCTGGCTGGCAGCCGACCCTTGCTAAAAGCCCGTTGTCGGGCGTACTGTTCGTGGACAAAACTGGAGAAACCTCTCGGCTGTTTGGTCGCTACCGGGTGCTGATGGGCTGGTTGCTGGTGGTTTCCTATGGACTTATCAGTGTGCTTCTGAGTGTGCGTTACGGTTTCAGGGGATCCATTAAAGTGGTTATGCCACCGTTGCTGTCGGTTTTGCTGACGCTGGCTGTTCTTGGCTGGACCGGCGAAGCTATTAACTTGTTTCATGCCCTGGCCCTGCTGATGATTCTCGGGATCGGTGTAGACTACACCCTGTTTTTCCGGGAGGCTGGCAGTGGCCATCGTTATACCCTGATGGCGATCACCCTGTCGGCTATGACCACGCTTCTCTCTTTTGGTTTGCTGGCCCTTTCAGAAACGGCCGCGATCCGTGGGTTTGGTTTGACAGTACTGACAGGCATCAGTTTCTGCTATCTGTTGTCACCTTTTGCAGCGGGAACCACTGGGGGTCAGCCTATGGCCAGTCCCGTGCAGGAAAGGAGGCATGATGATGTTTAATTGGCGACGGTGGCTCCTGAAGTTTCATGAAAGCAACTCTGGAAGCCTATCAATTCTGGATTTCCGGGTGCTTTTTTTATGCCTTTGGTTAACCGGGTGCAGTGGATTGTCCGTTCCTTTAAAACCGGGCCTGGTAAAAACAACACCCGAAGTTTACCTGACGGACAGGGTAAGCTGGCACTTGCCTCCCCCGGATACGCTGACGGGGAGCTTCAGTGCTACCCAACTGGTCAGCGGGCGTTTTCAAAACCAGTCGTTTGACCTTTTGTTTCAGGTGGAAAAAACACCAGGGCAGCTATCTCTGGTTGGCATGACCGTATCGGGCCAGCAGGTGCTGCAGCTGGTCTACCGGGGAGGAGAGGTCTCAGGGTCAGTGAGTCCTCTGGCGGGGAGCAGGGTTAAGCTGTCGTATCTGGTTTCAGATCTGATGCTGGCCTATGGTGAGCCTGGTGCTTTAAAACAGTCGCTGGCTGTTCCAGGTCTGGAACTGGTGGAGAATACTCCTGTTGAAAGAGTAATCCTGCAGGGGGTAGAGCCTATTATTTCCATTCGATCATCAGTGCAGCGTAAGGGTGGTGGAACCAATGGAAAACAAAACTGGCCTGAACAGGTCACTTACCGTAATCGCTCGTTGGGTTATGAATTGAGTATCAAAACATTAAGTAAGGAGCCCTTATGAGCTCAGCCCCACTGTATCTTTCCGCTATGGGGATGAACTGTGCCTTAGGCTCAGGGCGTGAGGAAATACTGACTCATTTGCTGGAAGGCAGCCAGAAGGGGATGGAGGTGGAATCGGGTATGATTCCCGGCAGGCCGCTGGTACTGGGAAAAGTCTGCAGCGCTCTTCCGGAATGTCCGGACAGGGCTGAAAACAGCCGGAATAACCGGTTATTACTGTCGGCTCTGGAGACCATCCAGCCTGAAGTGGACCAGCTGATGCACCGTTACGGCAAAGCCCGCCTGGGTATCGTTCTCGGGACCAGTACTTCGGGAACATGGGAAGCCGAGCAGACAATGACGGAGCGTCTGTCCGGGAAGTCCTTTCCTCCGGGCTATGATTACCGGATTCAGGAAATGGGTGACCCAAGTCGTTTTCTGGCCGGGCACCTGGGCATTACCGGACCGGCTTATACCGTATCTACCGCCTGCTCTTCCAGCGGCAAAGTGTTTGCCAGTGGCCGTAACCTGATCAACGCTGGCCTTTGTGATGCGGTTATTGTGGGCGGGGTTGACAGTCTCTGTCGTTTGACCGTGAATGGTTTTGCCGCCCTGGAGTCAGTTTCTGACACGCTTTGTCAGCCCTTCAGCGCGAATCGCAATGGCATCAACATTGGAGAGGGGGCCGCGCTATTTACGTTGACCAAAGCCACGCTGGTAAAAGACCAAGCTCCCGTGGCTTTGCTGGGGGTGGGTGAATCATCGGATGCCTGGCATATTTCAGCCCCTCACCCTCAGGGGAAGGGGGCGGGGAAGGCTATGGCTGCTGCCCTTTGCGATGCCGGTCTGACGCCGGAAGCGATTCATTACCTGAACCTCCATGGCACAGCAACCCCCCTGAACGATGCCATGGAGAGCCATGCCGTGGCCAGCCTGTTCGAGAAGGGGGTGCCCTGCAGCTCCACGAAAAGCATGACAGGTCACACCCTGGGGGCAGCCGGTGCCATTGAAGCGGGTTTTTGCTGGCTGCTGATGTCGGATTTGAACCAGGAAGGGAGGCTTCCTCCTCACCTCTGGGATGGAGAGGCCGATCCGGAGTTGGCCGAGATTGCATTGACCCGGCGACAGCAAAGGTTACCCTCTGGTCCCTGGCGGATGATGAGTAACTCATTCGCGTTTGGGGGGAGCAATGTCTCGGTGCTACTTGGGCAGGTAAATCACAGGGGATGATATGACAAAAGCGACACTGACTGACGAATTGGATTTGACGCCGGAAGCGGTACTTCCCCATGAACACCCCATGATTTTGCTGGATGAAATTGTTGGTTATGGCGAGCTGTATACCGAGGCGCTGTTCACCCCATCGGTTGGCAAACCTTTTGCCGATGACAGTGGCTGTGTCCCCATCTGGGTGGGGATGGAGTATATGGCCCAGACCATTGGGGCCTACGCCGGAATTCAGGCCTGTTTGGCAGGAGAGCCGGTGAAAATAGGGTTTCTGCTGGGCACACGGGCTTATGACTGCAGTCTTGAACGGTTCTGCTCCGGAACCGCCTATCGCGTCAGGGTTGAGAAAGTCTATGAAGGCGATGGGCTCAGTTCCTTTGACTGTTCTATCTATCGCACAAGTTACAGCACAATTGATCAACCTGGCCGGGCAGGCTCCGAACCGGAGCGGGTAGCCAGGGCAACTATTAATACCTTTCAGCCGAACGATATTCAGGCGTTCATGGCAGCAAGGCAGGGAGAGAGAAAAGGTGAGTAAGTCTGTTCTGGTCACTGGCTCAAGCCGCGGGATTGGCAAGGCCATAGCGCTGCGGCTGGCTCAGTCAGGGTATGAAGTGGTTGTTCACTGTCGTAAAGGTATTGATCAGGCAGAGCAAACCCTGGCTCTGATCCGTGAAGCGGGTGGCCAGGGCCGCCTGTTGGTGTTTGATCTGGCGGATCGGGAATTGTGTCGGGCTGAGCTGGAAAAGGATATAGAGACTCACGGTGCTTATTACGGTGTCGTTTGTAATGCCGGTATCACCCGGGATGGGGCGTTTCCGGCCCTGACGGATGAAGACTGGGATTCAGTGGTGCATACCAATCTGGATGGTTTTTACAATGTCCTTCAGCCGGTGGTCATGCCGATGGTGCGCAGGCGCCAGCCAGGAAGAATCGTTACCCTGGCTTCTGTGTCCGGTTTGATTGGCAATCGGGGACAGGTGAATTACAGTGCGTCAAAAGCCGGGATCATCGGAGCCACAAAAGCCCTGGCCCTGGAACTGGCAAAGCGAAAAATTACGGTGAACTGTGTGGCACCGGGGCTGATTGAAACCGATATTATTGAGGATGCGCCCGTGGAGGAGATCCTGAAAATGGTACCAGCCCGGCGTGCCGGTACACCGGAAGAGGTGGCCTCCCTGGTTAATTACCTGATGTCAGAAGAGTCCGGGTACATCACCCGCCAGGTGATTTCAGTGAACGGGGGGCTGGCCTAGTGGAGAGAAGGGTGGAAGGAAAAGTGGCTGGAACAATGGCTGGTTCAGGAACAAGAAGGCGACGTGTTGTTGTCACTGGAATGTCCGCTGTGACCTCTATTGGCAGTGACTGGCCAACTTTTGAGGGAAGTCTGAGGGCCGGAAAAACGGGTATCTGTCGTCTGCCCGAATGGGAAGCCGTTGACGGACTGAATACCTCTCTGGCGGGGCCTGTTACGGATTTTGAGCGTCCAGGGCATTATCCAAGAAAGAAAATCCGAAGTATGGGGCGGGTTTCATTGATGGCCACCGTTGCTACAGAAAGGGCTCTGGAGCAGGCAGGCCTGCTGGGTGATCAGCGGGTTTCCGGTGGGCATATGGGGATTGCCTATGGTTCTTCCACGGGCAGCACAGACCCCATTCGTGCCTTTGGTCACCTGCTTGAGCACAACCAGGTGGCCGGGGTGAATGCCAGCAGTTACATTAAAATGATGTCTCATACGGCTCCGGTGAACCTGGCCCTGTTTTTTGAAGTCCGTGGTCGTATTATTCCCACCAGCAGTGCCTGTACATCCGGAAGCCAGGCCATTGGCATGGCCTATGAGGCCATTGCTGATGGTCGCCAGGACTGGATGATTGCCGGAGGTGCTGAGGAGCTGTGTGTCACGGAAGCAGCAGTGTTTGACACCCTTTATGCCACCAGTGTTCGAAATGAGCGGCCCGACCTGACACCCCGGCCCTTTGATCGTGACCGTGACGGGCTGGTGATCGGTGAAGGGGCCGGTACCCTGATCCTGGAAGAGCTGGAGTCGGCCCTGTCACGGGGGGCCACCATTCTGGCTGAAGTGGCGGGTTTTGGCACCAATATGGACGGTGCCCATGTTACCCAGCCCACCGCAGAAACCATGGCCATTGCCATGCAGCTGGCTCTTGAAGATGCGGTGCTTCCCAGTACGGCCATTGGCTATGTGAATGCCCATGGAACGGCCACTGACCGTGGGGATATTGCTGAGTCCAGAGCGACACATGCTGTGTTTGGAGAAAATATGCCGATCAGCAGCCTGAAAAGTTATCTGGGACATACGCTGGGTGCCTGTGGTGCTATTGAGGCATGGTCGTGCATCAATATGATGAACCAGGACTGGTACGCGCCGACGGTGAATCTGGAAAATGTGGATGAAAACTGCGGGGCTCTGGATTACATCATGGGTGAAGGCCGGGTACTTCAGAATGAATACGTGATGAGTAATAACTTTGCTTTTGGCGGGATTAATACGTCGCTTATATTCCGGCGTTGGGGTTGATAAGAGCAGGTTGGGGAGCGCCTGCTCCCCAATACAACCCGATGTTACAGGCTGGTGTTGAGCAGTGCCTTCTGAATTTCCCGATCCAGAAGAATGACCCACTTGTTGTAGTTACGATGGATCGTATCGCCTTTGTGATCAAGGTTGGTGCTGTTTTTATAACGGATGCTGTAATGGGTATCTGAGTAGTCAATATCAACCACGGCAACGTGGTCCCGGACATGAACAGTGGCTTCAAGTTTACCGGGAGCCAGCTCCTTGACCTGCCAGCCCTTCTGGTTGGCTGCTCTCAAGATAGCCTTCTTCACATCCTGGGTGGAGGCAGTGTGAGTATTCACGACATTCACTGTCGCATTTTCAACATTGTAAATTGGCTTTGAGGTGTTGCAGGCTGCCAGAAAGATGCCGAGCACGGAAATGGCAAGCACTTTGACTAATTTCACTGTTGTCTCCCTATTGTTTCAGTGAGGGCGTTGAATGGATGGGTGGTTAAAGGGCCTGTGATGAACAGTGAGGCGTGAAGGGATTATAAAGAAAATTCGCTTTGTGGAAAGGGCATGTTCAGGCTTTGTTCAGGTTTGGGAGCTTTGGGCGGGACAAGTAAATGGGTTCTTTATGATCAACCAGCCTTATGGGCACGTTAAGCTCTAATCCAGGAGTATTAAAACTCAGGCAGGCTATCAAAAGACCATCTTATTGGAGGTATTTCCCCAGGACTGGATTGTCTGGACGTTGTCTAAAGTTGTGCTAACTAACATAGACACTTGCAAGGTAAAGTGGAAAGAGGGTTGGCATATGAAAGTCTTTGGAATCAGAGGGCTTCGTGAGCGCAGCGGTGATCTTTCCCGTACGGCTGAATCAGGCCAGCTTGCTATGGAAGGTGCGAATAAGTCCCCGATCATGAGATAATGTTTCTGTCGTCTCCACCTTGAGTCCCTATCCATGAGCCAGCTCAGTTTCGCAGACAGTGAGTTTGTACAAAAACGCCGAACTACCCGCAAAGAGCGCTTTCTGGCAAACATGGAAAAGCTCGTGTCATGGCCCAGGCTCATCAATGTCATCGAACCCCATTACCCAAAACGAGGTAACGGTCGCCCTCCTTACCCTCTGGATGTCATGATCCGTATTCACTGCCTTCAACAGTGGTACAGCCTTAGCGATGAAGGTATGGAAGATGCCTTGTATGAAATTGCATCCATGCGCCTGTTTGCGGGGCTGTCGCTGGATAAGCCGATTCCTGATCGCACGACGATCATGAACTTCCGGCATTTACTCGAGAAGCACCAGCTGGGACGGGCTATTTTCATCGAGATTAATAATTGGCTGACGAACTCTGGCATCATCCTGAAAGAAGGCACCCTGGTGGATGCCACCATTATTGAGGCGCCGACGTCTACCAAAAATAAGGAGAAGCAGCGAGACCCTGATATGAACCAGACGAAAAAAGGAAATCAGTGGCACTTCGGCATGAAGGCTCACATTGGCGTTGATGCATGCACTGGGCTGACTCACAGTCTCACAACAACAGCCGCCAATGAGCATGACCTCAATCAGGCTGGTGAGCTTCTTCATGGGGATGAGGGATTCATATTCAGCGATGCCGGTTACCGGGGAGCAGAACAACGTCCGGAACTGCAGGATGTCTCTGCTGAGTGGTTTATTGCTGCAAATCCATCCCGGCTTAAAGAGCTGAAGAAGCACCCTCGCAAGAACAAAGATGAGCTCAAGCTTGAGCATTCAAAAGCAAGCATTCGAGCTTTTGTGGAGCCCCCCTTCCGGATAATAAAATGCCAGTTTGGTTTTGTGAAAGCCATATAAAGGGGGCTTAAGAAAAACGACAACAAACTGGCAACGCTGTTTGCCCTGGCGAACATCGTCAGGCTGGATCAAATGATCCGGGCATAGGGTGAATCCGCACGAAAACCGTGAAAGCGGTTAAGCACTGCCGCTTTCAATCAGCTTTTGGTGAATTATTCACCATAACAGGTAGGAATGGACTGTTTAAACGGTTCCAAAAGGTGAATTTTTAAAATAGCAGAGGTTGTTCTCACCTTCACCAGGCTGTTTTCAGTTCCTGAAACGGGTCGTACTGTCTGTCAGAAGACGGTTGTCAATCCATGAATCGGCGTGCTCTAAACGATAACAAAGTGATGAGAGTGGCGTTTCTGATCTACCTCCCCCACAGGGTTCCGGTTGGTTTTACGGGATCTGTGCCCTGTTATTTTACGTTTTTTACAGATAAAATCGGAAAAAAAGAGTACGGAAATTTCAGGCATGTACCAGCTGGCTATCGATGGTAAAACGGATATCGGGCAACAGCGTGATGAGAATGAGGACGCCCTGTTCTGGAGTTCTGAAAGCGGTACTTTTTCATTTATCATCGTTGCCGATGGTATGGGCGGCTACCATGGCGGTGCCTTGGCCAGTCAGACTGCGGTGCAACAAATCTCCCAGCGCCTTGGAGCCCTGCAAACGACCTTTTCCAGTTGGACCCCCCAGCAGCGTCCGCTCATTCTGAAGTCGGAAATCTACCAGGCCATTCAGGATGCCAATCAGGGAATTCTGACGAGAAAACTTCAAAATCCGCAATTCCAGCAGATGGGAACCACGCTGGTGATGGCTCTGATCTGGGAAAAAAAGCTGATTGTAGCCCATATCGGTGATTCCCGAGCCTATCTTTGGTCGCCTCGGGAGGGGCTCAGGCAGCTCACCAAAGATCACTCAGTGGTTCAACAGATGATTGATTCCGGCGCCCTGTCCGAAGAGGCCGCAAGAACCAGCAAGGTCAGAAACCAGTTAACCCGGGCATTGGGCGTTAGCCCCGATATCAATCCGGTGATCAGTGAGTATGATCTATGCGGAGAAAGCCTTTTGCTGTTGTGCAGCGATGGCATGACGGAATATTTCAATAATCAGCAGATTGAGCACATTCTGGCTACCCACAGGCCGACACTGGAATGCTGTTACCGGTTTATTGAAGAATCCAACCAGCAGGGTGGGAAAGACAATATTACTGTGGCCATTGCCGAGTATTCCCCTTCAGAGACGCCTGTGGTTGTGCCCCCCTCCCCGAGAAAAGACAAGACGGTTCCGTACACTCCTTGAGAACCCTTTTGTATTCCACTGGCCCTCATGGTGAGTCGGGCTTCACTGTGTTCCGTAAAGGGGATCCGTCAAAAAATCCCGAACCGGGAGATCCGGGACGGGATGATTCTCAGGGAAGCTGCCCCGAAGAGCAGGTAATGGCATTATTCAGATCCTGGTTCGCACTCATCCTCTTCGCAGCCGAAGTCAAATTCAAAGCCTGCTTCACCGGCCGCTGTTGCTTCCGTGGGAAGGGTCAAGATTTCACCGACGCCATTGTAGCCATTTTCTACCAACAGAAATTCACCTGCCTCCGGCCTTTCAAGACTGTTGGCGGAGAAGCTGAAATTGTTGATCTGCGTAAAGACCGCCGGGTCGATATTACCCAGCTGATTGACCAGTTCCTGGGCTTCGCTGTTTTGTGAGGCCTGTTCACCCAGCTCGTAAATGTTCAGCTGACGATTACCGGAATAGGTAAAACTTACATTAGCAGTCTGGAGCCCATTGACGTAGAACCGGGGGGAATAGAAGTTGGGAGTGTTGAAGTTCACCGAGCCACCGAACGTGGTTTCGATATCAACGGGCACATCCTGGGAGCCGATCTCCTTGAGGGCTGTGAAGCTCACTTCCTGAGCTTTTACATGATATTTTTCCTGACCGGTGGCTGTTCCCTTGTCTTCAGCCCTGATGCTGCCTCTGTCGGCGACCACATCGACCTTTTGACCTTCAGCGTAGAGCCCATTAATTACGATATCACCCTGGGTGGCCGTGACCTGAACGTTACCCTGGCTCTCAATGTTGTCGATCTTCAAGCTTTGCCCGGATGTTACTGTTGCAGAGCCACCGGTTTCAGCATGAATCACATCCGTATTGATAGTGGCGGTCAGATTTCTTCCCGATTTAATGGTTAATGCTTCAGAGTTGCTGGAGACCAGACTGACATCCTCGCCGGCTTCAAGATTGATCTGGCTGGCATGGATGTTACCACTGATTGAGCCCTCCGCCTTCAGAGTGATGTCATTACCAGAACCGGTATCCAGGTTACTGATATCGCCACTACTGGTGGCGGTTGCCGAGTGGGCATCAAGGTTGCCGGAAAGGTTACCACCTGCAGTGAGGTTCAACTCATCCAGAGAAGTGTTCGCAAGCTGAAGGGTATGAGAGCCTGCAGTGATTTCCGAGCCCGACATATTGAGGTGCAGATCACCATCGGTATTCAGGCTCAGGAGGCTGGTACTGTGGGCGAGTTTTTCAAACCCTGTAAACACTTGTCCACCCACCCGGGTCACCGTTGATAACAGCTCCCAGCCCAGGTTGGTAGTCTTGTTCTCCAGCAGATCACCGGTGTCTCCCCCCCCGGAGAGAGTGACCAGACTATCCACTTCACCTTCAATGGTCACACGGTCATTGCCGAGGCCGGTGTTGATGGCGTTTAACCCTGAGAAGTTAACGCCATTGGCTTCCAGGGATTGATTGCCGAACCAGTGCACCGTGTCGTCACCATCGCTGCCCAGCAAGGCACCTTCACCGGACCGGTCTTCCACGGTGGCCAGTTGGGTAAAGGTCATTCCTTCGGTCATCAGGGCATGGAGCGTTCCCTCCAGTTGCCAGTTTCTGGCCGCTTCGCTGATCAGGGTGTTGGCCCCTTCACCGGCAATAATGGCCCGGATATCCTTTACCTGCATGCCTTTGGTGTGCAACTGCCGGTTGCCCAGAACGGTAAATTCATCCCCCTCATCGGTGCCTGCCAGCTGATCCAGATGACTGCCCTGACGGGAATCGGTTTCATTTTCATGAATCAGGCTGATACTCTGGAACTGCAGGCCACTGGCATCCACGGCATTATCCGTGCTTTTCAGTTGCCAGAGAATGCTCATGCCGGCCTCACTGGTGACTGTGTTTTCACCACCGTCGCCATTGACCGACAGGATATCGGTAAATGCAATGCCATCGGTTTTCAAGGCCCCGTTCCCGGTGATGGAAAATACGTTATCATCACCGGTCGCTTCAATGCGGTCCGTGCCATTACCGGTAACGGCCTCAATACCGGTTACCGTAATGTTATTGTTTCGGATGGAGTTGGTATCCAGACCCAGTACGCTCTTCTCTGAGAGTGCAAGCAACTCCCAGATCGTACTGCTACTGGTGACCGTATCACTCCCTTCCAGGCCATCAATGTTATGGATTCCAGAAAAGTGGATACCTGCGGTAGCGAGGCTGTGGTCGCCGGTCAGATGGAAGCTATCATTGGCAGTGGTGCCCTGCAGATGCCCGGTTCCGGTATCATTGGCCTGTTCAATAGAGCTGGCGGTTATACCCGCTACCGTCACGGTGTTATCCTCGGGGTTGTCATTGCCATCCAGAACCAGGCTCCAGGTCTGGTTTGCGCCAGAAACGATATCGCTTCCCCCGCTGGCATCAATGCGGTTAAAGCCACTGAATTGAACACTTTTACTGGACACTGCTGTGGTGCCGGTTACCGTAAAGTGGTCATTGTTCTCTGTCCCCACCAGGACACCTGTTCCGGACTCATCAGATACTGCGCTGATATTGGTAAACAGGCTCCTGTCGTCAGTATTACCACCGTAGTCAGTGGCGATGGTGTGATTGTTCTGACTTCCCAGATACCAGGTACGACCAGAACCTTCCAGGGTATCGTACTGACCTGCGGTGGCGTTTCCGGTATAGCTACGGCTGCCTTCAAACAGGATACCCGACACAAGGTAACCGTTGTCTTTGACGGAGACATGCTCGCTGCTACCGGTTTTATTGATAACTGAGGCATTGCCAGTGACCTGGTCAATCTGGGCAAATACCATTTGCCCAGTGGAAGCTGTATTGGAGCCCGTCAGTGTCCAGCTTTGGTTACTGCGCTCATCAATTACAGTATCTTTCTGCAGATTACCGATGTATTGGCTGGCATTGGCAAACACAAGGTGTCGTTGATCGACGGTGCCGTCATGATTCAGGCTGACGGTCGTCAGATAATCCGTATCGCCAACACTGACCGCCATATCGCTACCCGAGTGATTGGTGACCGAGCCGGTGGTTTCAATCCGGTTAATCTGGTTGAAGTATACGGTGGGGGTGGAGGCCGCATTCAAGCCAGTCAAATGCCATGCCTGGCTGCTGCGTTCATCAATGACGGTGTCCGTCTGGCTGCTACCGGTATAGCGACTGGCTTCAGTGAATGAAAGAAAACGCTGCTTGACGGTACCATCTCCATTCAGGCTGACTGTTTCCAGATGACTGCTGTCCCCTGTGGCCACTGCAAGGCTGCTACCCGTGGCATTGGAGACTGTACCGGTGGTCTGAACCTCTTCCACCTGGTCAAAACGAATACCGGAAGCGGTGGTGCTGTCCAGGTCATTGATTGCCCAGCTTTGGTCGGCTGCAGCCCGGCCATCCACGACGGTATCGGTTTTACCGTCCGCATCGGTGCCTGCGTAACTGGCTGCATCTTTAAAAGTCATCTCAGCGGCACTCAGGTTGCTGTTTGCAT